>DASYUT010000315.1 GCA_036000965.1 Actinomycetes bacterium | reverse complement strand
GCGCTGAGCAGGGTGACGATGGGGCTGAGGGTCGCGGAGCTGTTCTTGGGCGTGATGGGCGAGTTGAGCCACGGGCGGCCGTCGACGCGCTCGATGATGCGGTAGGCGGTCTGGTCGTTCTGGAACTTGAAGTGCGGCGAGGACATGGCGCTCATGACCTGCCGGTCGCCGATCAGGTAGAAGCCGAAGTCGACGAAGTTGAGCGCGCCGGTGACCCCGAGCTTGGGCACCTTCTCGGTGAAGTAGACCGGCCGGCCGAAGATCGTCATCGGCGGCCCGTCGATGATCTGGCCGTTGGACAGCCAGACCGCGTTCGGCGCGGCGCCGCCGGGCACCACCATGGCCGCGAGCTGCGGGAACACGTCGATGGAGGCGATCCACACGGCGCGGCCGAGCGAGGACGGCAGCATCCGCGAGTACATCGCGACGACGTCCTCGAACTTGACCAGGTTGGCCGAGTTCTCGGTGACGGTGATCCGTGCCGACCCGTTGAGGAAGCCGAGCGGCATCCCGACGCCGGAGCCGTTGATGAAGGCGTCGTCCTCGTAGAAGCCGAGCGCCTCGGGGAAGATCTCGTCGATGAACGCCTGGAACGAGGTGATCGAGTCGGAGATCAGCTCGTTGGGGACCTCGGTGTAGGCGGTCAGCTTCTTGGCGTCCAGGACGATCCGGCCGAAGCTGGCCTGGCTGGCGGTGAGCGCGGCGCCCTCTTCGGTCCAGTAGCCGACGATGCCGCCGAACACGCTGGAGGCGTGGGAGGTGTCGTCGATCGCGGGGAACGGAACCCGGAGCGTCTCCATCGGGATGATCCGGGCGCGGGGCCGCACGATCGAGGTCTCCAGCGAGACCCGGAGCAGCTCCGAGCGGAGCTGCTCGGGGATGAGGAACCCGCCCTCGCTGGGGACGGTGGAGGAGAAGGCGTTGCGGACCCGGTGGAGCTGACCCTGCGCCGCGGCGTCGCGCTGCCGGTTGTGCCAGATCAGGGAGAAGAACTCCGACGAGCTGGCGAACTCCTTGTCCAGCACCGCGCCCATCGCCTTGGGGTTGTGCAGCCCGCCACGCGCCTCGGCGCTGCGCAGCACGCCCTCGGGGTTGGTGAAGCCGAGGTTGACCGGGACGACGCCCTCGCCGTCGCGCTGCTCCTTGAGCCAGTCGGCCAGGACCCGCTGGGTCTCCTCCCGGACCTGGGTGGCGATCTCCTGGTCGCGGTCGTGCACCGCCTTGGCGTAGTTGCGCACGAAGGTGGCGAAGCCGTCCTTCTGGCCGAACAGCGCCTTCATCTTCTTGGCGTCGCGCATGAACTCTTCGAGCTCGGCCGGCGTGGTGGGGACGGTCAGCTCATCGGGCTCGGTGGCAGTGGCGGTCAAGGCCGCACCCCTTCCTGGATGGCGTCGATGAGCTCATCGACGGAGACGGTCGTGCGCGGCCCGGGCGGGCGCGGCGGGATGGCGGGCGGGGCGGGCGCGTCGGCGTACACGTCGAGGATCGTGGTGCCGACCATGGCGGGGTCGTAGCCGCTGACCGGGTCGAACACCTCGTCCAGGGCGTCGGCGACCTGCGCCCACGCCCCGGCGAACGCCTCGGCGAGCGCCTCGTCGTCGGTGGGACCGGGCTCGCCGGCGGCCGGGCGGTCGGCGTGGGCCGCTGGCCGGAACTTCGACGGGATCGGCGGCGCGGGCGCCTTGCGCCGGCCGGCGTAGGTGAACACCGACAGGTCCCAACGGTCCTCCGGCCCCTGACCCTCACCGTCGCCCTGGCCGTCGCCGTCGCCGTCGTCCGGGCTGCTGGCCTTGCGGCTGCGGACCTCGTCGGCCAGGCCCGCGGCGACAGCCTCCTCGGCGTCGTACCAGGACTCCTCCAGCATCGCCTGGCGCCAGAACTCCAGCGGCCCGCCGGCACGCTCGGCGTAGACCCCCGCGATCACGTTGGAGATCTTGTCGAGCCGGGCGGCCATGTCCCGCATGTCGGCCGCGTTGCCGATCGCCAGGCCCCAGGCGTCATGGATCATCAGCATGGCGGCCTTGCCCATCACGATGCGCTCGCCAGCCATGGCGATCACCGACGCGGCCGACGCCGCCAGCGAGTCGACCAGCGTGGTCACCTCGGCGGGGTGGTCGACCAGCGCCTGGTAGATCGCATGGGCGTCGAAGACGTCGCCGCCGGGCGAGTTGAGGTGCAGGTTGACCTTCGGGGCGGTGACCTCGCGCAGCTCGTTGACGAAATCCTGGGCGGTGATGCCCCACCAGGAGATCTCGTCGTAGATGTAGACGTCGGCGACCTCGGCGGCCTTGCCTTGGATGCGGTACCACGACTGGCCCTGCCGGGCGACCGGGCGGGCCAGCCGCAACCGGCGCCTACCGGCGTCATCCATGCACCGCCACCATCCCCGCGCACCCCGCACGCTGTTTCGGACAGCCTGTCACTTGCGCGGTACTGTACCCCAAGACCAGCCGCGACGTGCCAGGGAGGTGTCAGGTGCTGCGGTCCGCCGACGAGCTGCTCGGCCCGGCCCTGGCCGAGACCCTCGGCCACCTGACACTGGCCGACGAGGACGCGGCGCTGGTGAAGCTGGCCGAGCGGTACGCCGCCGCGATCGACCGCGCCGCCGAGCTGGCCGCCGAGGCCGACGCCATCGGCGAGGGCCTGGACCCCGACGACCTCCCCGGCCGGCAGCGCCTGGCCCTGCTCGCCGCCAAGGTCGAGGGCCAGGCCGTCCTGGGCAACCTCGGCCCGAAGCTCCTACAGGCCCTGGCAGCCCTGCAGGCGACCCCCGCGGCCAGGGCCAGGCGGCGCGGCGGGGGAGGTGGCGATGCCGGCCCGAACCGCCTCCAGGCGCTCCGCGAAGCTCGTCGGACGTAGCCAGCCCAGGCTGTTCACCCCGCCGCTTCGGCCCCTCAACCGCCGGACCAGCCGCGGCTACGAGGTCATCGAGTTCGCCCAGCTCATCGGCGAGCCCTTGCTTCCATGGCAGGCCTGGCTGGTCAAGCACGCCATGGAGCTGCTCCCCGACAGCACCTACCGGTTCCGCATCGTGCTGGTCCTGGTCGCCCGGCAGAACGGCAAGTCGAGCCTCAAGCGCATCGTGACCCTCTGGCGCCTGTACATGGACGGCGCCCGCACCGTCCTGGGCCTCGCCCAGGACGTCGCGCTGGCCCGCGAGCAGTGGACGCTGTGCCAGGACACCATCCACGACTGCCCCGACCTCGAGGCCGAGTGGGGTGGGGTCCGCAACGTCAACGGCGATGAGAAGTTCTGGCTGCGCGGTGGCGGCCGCTACATGATCCGTGCGATGAACCGCAAGGCCGGCCGCGGCTACTCGATCGACGAGGCCAACATCGATGAGCTGCGCGAGCAGCACGACTGGAAGGCCTGGTCGGCCGTCTCGAAGACCCTGATGGCCCGCGAGAATGCCCAGCTGTGGGCGATGTCGAACGCCGGCGACGATGAGAGCGTGGTGCTCAACCAGCTCCGCGACGCGGCCCTGGCCGGCCGCGACCCGTCGATCGGCCTGTTCGAGTGGTCCGCGCCCGACGGGTGCGAGCTCGACGACCCGCGCGGGTGGGCGCAGGCCAACCCCGGCCTCGGCCACGTGATGGGCGCGCTGGCCGTCCGCGGCGCGCTGGCGACCGACCCGCCGGACGTGTTCCGCACCGAGGTCCTGTGCCAGCGGGTCGCCCACCTCGACGCGGCGGTGGACGTCGGCGCGTGGAAGGCGTGCACCGACGCCACGGGGAGCCTGCGCGGCCAGAAGGACCGCCTGGCCGCCGTGGTCGACGTGGCGCCGGACGGCGGCCACGTCACCCTCGCCGCCGCGGCCGTCACCGACGACGGCCGCGTCCGCGTGCAGGTCATCAAGGCGTGGCGGGGTACCGATGAGGCCCGCTTCGAGTTGGGCGACATCCTCGACAAGGTGCAAGCCGTCCAGGAAGGCTGGTTCCCCGGCGGCCCCGCCGCCCGCCTCGCGCCGATCCTGCGCGCCCGGCCGAACCAGGTGGAACTGACCGGCGGGAAGGTCGGGGAGGCCTGCCAGGGCCTCGCCGACCTGGCCACCACGCGGCGGGTCGTCCACCCCGGCGACCCGCTGCTGGACGCCCACGTGGCCGGCGCGAGCAAGCTCTACACCGGCGACGGGTGGCGGTTCGTCCGCCGCGGCGCCGGCCACGTCGACGCCGCCTACGCCGCCGCCGGCGCCTGCTACCTCGCCCAAACCCTGCCCCAGCCGTCCCGGCAGGGACTCCGGATCCTCACCTACTGACGGAGGCAACGATGAAGCTTGAAGGCCGGCACCCCGCAACGCAGCAGATCGCCCGGTTCTTCACCTACGAGCACCTGCCCGAGCCCATGCGCACCGTCTCGGCCTACAGCCATTACCTCGCCGAGGCCATGATCCGCGAGCTGCCCGACGGCCCTGAGTTGACCACGGGCCTGTGCAAGCTCCTGGAGGCCAAGGATTGCTTCGTCCGCGCCGCCCTGCCGCCCGAGTAGGAAGGACGCTCATGAGCACGATGGAAGCCCTCGCCGTCGGGTGGCGCGCCGCCCGGCACGCCGCGCGCCAGCGCCGCGAGCAGCGGGCAGGCACCCGGACCCGCACCACCCGGCTGGCCGGCGTCGTCGCCGAGCACGGCCTGGCCGTCGCCGGCCTGGCCTGCTTCACCGCCGCAGCCGCCATGGTCGCCGTGCCGCTCGGCCTGGCCGTCGCCGGCCTCGCGTTCTTCGTCCTCGAGCTGCGGGCCGGCGAATGAGGTCGACGCTCAAGCTCCTGCGCAACCAGACCCCGGTCAAGATGGCCAGCCGGGCGCTGGAGCTGCCGCTGTTCCACCCCAACACCGCCGAGGCGCAACTCCGCGCCTACGGATCGGTCGGCACCCTGTTCGCCATCGTCCACCGCCTCTCCGAAGCCACCAGCCAGGTCGACTGGCGCCTGTACCGCACTTCGACCGATGGCCGCCGCCGCTACGAGGCCGAGCAGACCCGCACCGAGGTCACCCGCCACGCCGCCGTCGACCTGTGGAACAAGCCCAACCCCTGGCAGACCGGCCAGGAGTTCCGCGAGGCCACCCAGCAGCACCTCGACCTCGTCGGCGAAGGCTGGTGGGTGATCGGCCGCTCGCCCCTGGCCGACCTGCCCCTCGACCTGTGGACGATCCGGCCCGACCGGATGACCCCGGTCCCCCACCCCACCCGGTACCTGTCCGGCTACATCTACCGCGGCCCCGACGGCGAACAGGTCCCGCTGCAGCTCAACGAGGTCATCCAGATCAAGCTGCCCAACCCCCTGGACCCCTACCGGGGCCTGGGGCCTGTGCAGGCGATCCTCGCCGACCTCGACGCCGCCAAGTACAGCGCGGAGTGGAACCGCAACTTCTTCCTCAACTCCGCCGAGCCGGGCGGCATCATCGAGTTCCCCGACAAGCTCACCGACCCCGAGTTCGACGAGTTCACCACCCGGTGGCGGGAGCAGCACCAGGGCGTCGCCGCCGCCCACCGCGTCGCCATCCTCGAGAAGGGCACCTGGAAGGACCGGGTGATCTCCCAGCGGGACATGCAGTTCGCCGAGCTGCGCAAGCTGTCCCGCGAGGTCATCCGCGAGGCCTACGGCATGCACGGCCACATGCTCGGCTTGAGCGAGGACGTCAACAAGGCCAACGCCGAAGCCGGCGCCACCTCGTTCGGGAAGTGGCTGGTCCGCCCGCGCCTGGCCAGGATGAAGGGCGCCGCCAACGCCAAGCTCCTGCCCATGTTCGGGGAGACCGCTGCGGCGATCGAGCTCGACCACGACAACCCCGAGCCGCCCGACCGCGAATCGGACGACCGGGAGCGGACCTCGAAAGCGACCGCGTTCAAGACCCTGGTCGATGCCGGCGTCGACCCCGGCGACGCGGCGCTGCTGTGCGGCTGGCCGTCTGTCAAGATGGCCCCGAAAGCACCCGCACCACCACCCCAGCCCGCCCAGCCACAGCCCGACCCCGCCCAGGTAGGCGCCTGACCCGGCCACGATGCGTGGCGACGCAGGACCATCGCCGAGGCCGGCTTTGTTCCCACGGACAATCGGGGGACCGACGGGGCAGCGGGTATGTCCGGATTGGGACCGACGACACTCAGCGATCCAGCAGGATGGTGCGACTCGGACAGACCGCCGGACCGGCAAGCCTCTGACCTGCGGGTTTGCAGCGGCGCGGGGGAGGGAAAAACAGCCCCTTCGAGCCCTGTCCGTCCCCCCAAGCCGAGGTAACTTTCGCGAGCCGTCGTTGTCCGTGCGAACAAGCGACGTCGCCTCGTCGTGGCCACGCTCCGCGTTCACCGCTGGTGGCCGCCCCAGGTGGGGTAGCCTCTGTCGGCTCGTGCTCGGACCCCGTGAGGAGGAGGGACCACCATGTTCGAGGCGACCCGCCAGGCCATGGCCGCCCGCCGTCACGACCGGCCTCGGCGCCGGTCCCGCATCGGCGTGTGGGTGGTCCTGCTCTACAACGTCCTGTTCGCCTGGTGGCTGGTGGCGGCCAGCGTGCGGAACATAGCCCTGTCGGCGCTGGTCCTGGTGCTGTGGGTGGTGTTCGATGTGGTCGCCGTGCTGGTGTACCTGCTCATCCGGGCCAGGCGGTGAGGGCCGGATGGACGATCGTGAGGTTCGGCTTGTCGCTGCAGCGCAGGCATTCGTTGCCGTGACCCGGCGCGGCATCCTGGAGCACAACGCCTACTGGACCGACCTGCGGGACGCGGTCGCCGCCTACCCACTGGCCGTCGTGGCCGGGCCGCCAGCGCAGGGCTGAGGCGTCAGCGTCTTCGGCACGACGTGCTTGGCGGCCCGGTCGTTCCAGGTCAGCTTGTACAGCGTGTCGGTGACCTGGTGGTCGCCGTCGTGGCCGAGGTCGAGCATGCACCAGACGCGCGGCTGCATCCGCTCAAACCGCGCCGTGCACCGAGGAGCGTCGTTCATGATCACCAGCCTGGCTTACGTCAGCGCCAACCGTTGACGACGCCGATGATCACGAGGCCACCCACGATCAGGCCCAGGACCAGCAGCGTTCCGGGGTCACGCCACCATGGTGTCCGCTTCACAGATTCACCATCCTCCCCACGGCAGCGGCGCCGGGTCGTGCTTGGTGGGGTCGCCGACCTTGAGGTTGCACGGCTGGCACGCGGCGACGAGGAAGCGGGGGTCGTCGCCCATCGCCTTGCCCTTGACGTGGTGGGCGGTGGTGGCCCGGGTGGTGCACACATCGAGCTTGAGCTGGCAGCGGTAGCCGTCGCGTTCGAGGACCTGGCGGCGGACGCGGCGCCAGGCTCGGGTCGAGCCGCCCTTCCAGCCCCGGCTCACCGGCAGGGTCAGCGGCCGGGCCTGCCGTTGCCGATGAGGCGGGCCAGGTCCGCCGGGGCGACCTGCGTCTCGACGATCTGCGGCTTGGCCTGGATGGGTTCGCCCCTGCGCCACACGGCGATGGCGCGGCCCTGGACGGTCACCGCGCCCTCGCCCTGGGCGTCGGACTGGACGCGGACCCAGCGCAGCTCGCCGTCGCGGGCGTCCAGGTCGATGACGGTGCCGGGGCAGACGCGGCCGTTGACGAGGACCAGGGTGCACCGGTCGCCGGGGGCGAGGAAGGGGAAGAGAGCTTGCGGCTGGGCGTTCATCGGTCTCCTCTCAGCGCTCACCAGGGCACCCGGTGGCCGCCGACTAGGAGCCACACGAGCCCGGCGACGGCGAGCAGGACGATGAGGCTGATCAGGCCACCTCGGATCGCGCTGGGTTCGTCGTTGCCGCCGGGTGGTGGGCTGATCGGGCCGGGGGCGCTCATGCCGGGAGGATACAGCCTGTCGGCACCAGCGGTGGTCAGGCGGGGGTGGACACGAGGTAGCGGCGCACCTCATCGGCCGGGACACCACCGAGCAGGCGCCGCTCGGGCGTGACCGCGATCGACCAGGAGCGGCACCAGACCGCCCACCACTCGTGCGCCGGCTCGCCGCCAGCGGAGCCTCGGGTGTGCGGGACCCAGCCGGCGCAGTCGCAGCCGGGCTCCGGGCAGGAGCGCCCGCGGACGCCTTCGGAGACGTGCTGCCGGTCGGCGTAGCGCGGCATGCGGCCAGCGACCATCGGGCACGCCCTGGTGGCGTAGGAGGCGCACCACGGGTGCAGGGGCGGCTCGTCGAAGTAGCCGGCGAGCTGGTTGGGGCCGCCGAGCATGACGACCGGGCTGCCGAGCGCCTCGCCGCAGGACTGGCAGATCCCCTGCGTCCAGCACCGGACCCAGCGCGAGTGGTGGACCGAGCGGAAGTCGGCGCCGCCGTCGGCCAGGGCGACGTTGACCCAGGGGATCACGAGGCCGCCCGTGGTGGGGCGGTGGGCGAGGCCCATCGGGATGGGCGGGACGCGCTCGCTCACCCGGCCCTCCTGGCGGGCGTGGCGGGCCGGCTGCTTCCCGTCAAGGCTTCACGCTCTCCGGTCCGGCCCGCCAGCGGGACCGTACCACTGTTCGCCCCGGCTGGTGCCCACACGGCGTCGCGGATCTCGGCGGCGAGCTGGCGGCTCTCCGCCTCGGTGATGCGGCCGGCGGCGCGGTCTTCGAGGCGCTGGCGGGTGGCGTGGGCGTACCAGGGCGCGGTCGGGTCGGCGAGGCTCATCAGGCCACCTCGGGGATGCCGGCGAGGTGGGGGTCGCAGGCGGCGCAGTACCACCAGATCCCCGAGGCCCGCTTCACCTTCGTCATGGTGTGGCGGCACCACTTGCAGCAGCCGGTGAGGCTCATGGCCGCATCGCCGCCGCGAAGTAGACGGCCGGGGCGACCAGCAGCGCGACGACCAGCACGGCGAGGACCACCGCGATCCAGCCGGCCCGGCTCACCGCGGCACCCGGCGGGCGAGCTGGGCGCGGTGGTGGGCGCACAGGCCGAGCGGGTCGTCGGCGGGGACCTCGGCGCGGCATGCCCAGGTGTGGGCCTCTTCGGCCGGGTGGCTGCGGGTGGGGTCCTCGAACGGCGGGGCGTCGTCGCGACGCGCCCAGCAGGCCGTGAGGCTGACCAGGATCGTGGCCATCAGCGCCGGTCCGCCGAGTCCAGCAGCAGCGCGATCCCGAGCGCGACCACGACGATCACGATGCAGCCGACCCAGATCCAGCCGCCGGTCACGAGGCCTCCCGGACCGCGTAGACGTCGTGGTCGGCCTGGCAGCGCTCGCAGCGCGTCCGGCCGACGACGGCCAGGCGGTCGAGCCGCCACCGCAGCACCGTGGCCTGGTCGAGCTGCTCGCGCAGGCGCTCGAAGTCCCGGCGGGCCGAGAAGTCCAGCGGGGCATGCGGATCGGCCGGCGGCCACACGATCCCGCCGGTCAGCGGGCCACTCGGCAGGTGCTCGCGCACCGCTGCCTGCGGGTCGAAGTCGAGCGGGCAGATGCAGTCGGCAGCCAGCATGCGGCAGCCGGTGCAGACGCCTCGGGCGTCGATACGGGCGGCCATCAGTCGAACTCCGGCCCCACGAGCAGCGCCTGCTGGTCGTCGTCGTCGTCCGGGTCGTCGTGGTCGGGGGCGGGCAGCTCCCAGCGCTTCACCGGGGCGGGGTCGGCGCCCTTGGCGACCCACCGGGCCAGCTCCTCCGAGCACGGCGACACGGAGTAGATCGCGCCGCCGCCGAAGTAGCGGGTCCGCAGCTCGCCGGTGCCATCGGGCACGTCGAGGCGGAGCATCGACTGGCCGAAGTGGGTCTCCTCCGTCGCGTACCCGCCCAGGCGAATCTTGCCCATGAGATCGACGATCGCCCAGCTTGCGAAGGGGTTCTCTGCCTCTGGCATGGCGACGCTCCTAGTCGAGGCTGAGGTAGGTGACGGGGAACACGCCGCGACCTGGGCCGGGCGCCTGGTGGTAGATGCGCATGTCGGCCCACTCGGACCCGTCGTCGTGGTGGGGCACGAACCGCCACCACTCGCGGTAGACCCGCTCGCTGCCGATCCGGCCGGCGAGCGCGGTGTCGTCGGCGTCCTCGACGCAGAATTCCTGGGCGGCCTCCCGGAAGGTGCGCGGCTCATGGTGGCCGCGGGACAGCAGCAGCTCGCCGTCCTCGCCCCACCGCTCGACCTTGAGCGGGTACGCGCGGCGCTTGGTGGCGGTGGCCATGGCTACGACGCCTCCCTCTGGATCGTTGCGGGCCGCCAGTTCGGGCAGGCCGTCTCCGACCAGTCGGCCGGCTGCCAGCCGAACGGGCCGCCGTAGTGGTCGCCGGACAGCTGCACGACCTCGCCCGAGTCGAGGCGGGCGCGGTAGTAGTAGGCGACCACCTCGGGGTGCTTGGGCGAGCGGGACTCGCAGACCTCGATGACGTGGCCGCGGCGGACGGCGCGGTGGTGCTGCTCGGGGTCGTGGCAGCTGAACTCGTGGACCGCGATCGGGTCGCCGGCCTGGTGGACGGGCATGGCGGGATCATATCCGGGGGTGCGCACAGGCTGTCACACGGCTTTGCGAGCCTGGGCGGCTTGCCACCGCGACGCGATCTCGGCCAGCACGGGGACGGGCAGCCACCTGGCCCACTCGGAGGCGAGCACCGCCGCCTCGTCGGTGCGGGTCAGCTCGGGGACGGCCGGGGCGGGCATCCCGGGCCGCCAGCCCGACCGGCGCAGCGCGCGCCGTTCGCGGCGTTGCAGGCCGCCCCAGATCCCGCCGCCGATCCGGTCGGTGGTCGGCTCGTCGTTCGCCTCGGCGTAGTCGAGGCACTCCTGCCGGACCGGGCAGTAGAGCTTGCAGACCTGCGCGGCGACCAGGGCGCGGGGGTCGCCGGCGCCTTCGGGCCACCACAGGTCGGCGGGGTAGGAGGTGCCGGCGTGGCCGGCCGCGCAGGTGCCCCGCCCGGCCCAGGACTGCGCGGTCGATGGCGCCAGGCGGCGCAGCGACCGCGGGGAGACGGCGAGGGGGCGGGGCCGGTCGGGGACGGGCTCCAGGCGGCGGGTGCCGCGCGGCGGGCGGTCGTCGAGGTCGTGGCGGCGGGGCATGGCGGGGCTCCTCAGTGGGTCTCAGGCTCCGACGATCGGGCCGGCGTCCTCGTCCTCATCAGCAAGGACGGCCCGGAGGCGGCTGGCCAGCTCACGCAGGGCCGGGTCGCCATCGGCCTTCGGGCCGATGGCCTGTTCGCACTCACGAAGCAGGCCCTCGTAGAACTCCCGGTCCTGCCGCTCGCGGTGCCAGTCCTCGGTAATGAACGGGGCGCGCTCGTGGCTCTCACGGATCATCTGGACGACCTCGGCCAGCGTCTCGACCGGCTGGTCGTGGTGGAGGTAGGGCAGCAGCGGGTCAAGGACGGCCAACAGGTCGTCGATGTCCTGGGCGGCGTGATCGTGGAATTCGCCGTCGGGGTCGATGCCCAAGCCGGTCGAGTAGGGCGCGACACCAGCGGCCCACATGCGGGCGGCGTCGCGGCGGGCCTTGATCGCGTTGATGTTCATCTCGTCCTCCTGGTGGCGTCGGGTCGTCGTGGCTCGCGGCCGTCGGAGCTCGGCGGCCACGCCGCCGGTCCGTGGCCGGGCGCCTCGTGCGGGTGCGCCGCCTCGAAACCCTCGGTGAGCCGCCTGACCGTCTCGGGCTGGCCGGCGACGTACAGCACCACCCCGCACGGGCCGCACGTCAGCCGCACCGGGCCGACCACCGCAGGGGCGGGCTGGGCGGTCATACAGCGAGCACTTCCTGGGCGAGCCGGCGGGCAGCCTGCTCGCACCAGCGCTCTTCCAGCTCGATGCCGACGGCGGGGCGGCCGAGGTCCTTTGCGGCCCGCAGGGTAGGGCCGCTACCGCACCACGGGTCGATGACCGCGCCGGGTGGGCACTTGAGCAGTAGCGCGCGCATCAGGTCGACGGGCTTCTCGTGCGGGTGGACGCGACCGTTGCGGGCAAGGCTCTGCACGGGGGCGAAGCGGAGGACGTTGGAGTCGCGGCGACCGTGGAAGCCCCGGCCGAGGACGTAGATTTCCTGGTCGGATGGCTTCCAAGGCAGGTCAAGCGCGCCCATGCCGTTGGCGCCCTTGGTGTCCCAGACCAGCCGCATCCGGGTGCTGGCCGGGCGGGGGATCTTCCAAGAGCCGAAGACCAGCGCCGGCCGGCTGCCCCACCATTCGAGGGCGGCGTCCCGGATCAGGGTGGATTCATCGCCAAGGATCGACCGTGGCAGCGTCCCGTACTGGCCAGAGCGGTAGCCGATCCCGTAGGGCGGGTCACCGGCCAGCACGGCGAATGCGGCCGGGTCGAGCTCGGGCAGGACCCTGCGGCAGTCACCGACATAGAGGCGGACCGTGCCGTCATCGTAGTAGGGCTCGAGCGCGGTCACGCCGGCACCTGCCCGGCCTCGGGCGCGGGCACGACCTGGCCGAGCACCGCCAGCGCGAGCTGCGGCGGGATGGCGTTGCCGACCTGGGTGAACTGGGCCGTCTTGGTGCCCTGGACGGACAGGTCGGGCGGGAAGCCCTGCAGCACGAGCGCCTCCGGCACGGTGATCCGCACCGCGTCGGCCTCGAACTGGCCCTCGCCGTGCTCGCGCTGCTTGTGGCCGGGGCGACCTACTCGCGGGTCGCCCTGGACGGTGGTGGCGGGGCGGTGGTCAGCCCACTGCACCCGGGCCGAGTTGTGGCCGAAGGCGAGCGTTGGTGCAGGCTCACCGAGGGGCCGCTGTGTCGCCTTCGGCTGGTTGCCACTGCGCAGCCGCCACTCCTGCGGCGTGGGGCGGTGGCCGCCCTCCGGCGCGACGCGCCAGCGTTGCGGCTGGTGGACGGTCGGGGCGGGCTGGTCGATGGGCCGCTCGTACGGCTCGAGGTCGGCCACGTCGCGGGAGTGCTTCATCCCATTGATGCCGGTGCGGACCGTCCAGTTACGCGCCTTGCTGGTCACCGCATGCGCGGGCCGGGCGTGCGGGTCGAGCAGGTGGCTGCCGTTCTTCGGGTGGTCGCGCGGCTGCCCGTAGGTGGTCCGCACCAGCCAGCGGTCGGCGTTGGCGACCACGGCCAGTGCAGGCCGTTCGGTGCCGACCAGGTGCGGCACCCGCCCGGCGGCCACCTCGCTGGTCTGCTCGGTCTCGACCGCGCCTGCCCAGCCCAAGGCCTCGGCCATCGACACCCAGCGCTCGAGCGTGCCGAACAGCGTGGGCTGCGGGTCGCGGGCGTGGGAGGGCGCCGGCGCGGTCGAGACGCCCACCCGCGAGGCGATGAGGATGGCCCGTTCGCGGGTCTGCGGGACGCCGTAGTCGGCCGAGTTGAGGACGCCGGCCCAGGCGCTGTAGCTGAGGCGGCGCAGCTCGGCGGCGTAGACCCGCCACAGGCCGAGGACGGCGGGGACCTGCTCCATGCAGACCCACTCGGGCCGGGTGGCCGCGACCCACCGGGCGGGCTGGACGACCAGGGCGGCGTTGCGGACGGCGGCCCAGGCGCGGCGGGACCGCTCGGCGCGGGGCAGCTTCCAGTCGGGCCAGCCGGCGGCCTGGAGCGCCCGCGCCATCTCGCGGCGGCGGCGGGCGAGGGTGCGCCGGCCGCGCAGCGCGTCAACGATCGCCGAGGCCAGGACCTGCTCGACGTGGCGGCCGGCGCCGGACCCGGCGGCGGAGAACTGCTGGCACGGCGGCGACGCGACCACGCCCCACACCCGGCCAGCGAGGTGGCCGACCGGGAGGCGGGCGACGTCGGCGCGGACGGTCCGCAGGCCGGCGGCGGCGCGGGTCGCGCACGCCCACGGGTCGAGCTCGAAGCCGATCGGGTCGATGTCGAGGGCGCGGGCGGCCCACTCCCACCCGGACGGGCCACCGGCGAACAGGTCCACGACGGTGCGGGTCATCGCCCGCCTTCGGGTCGTTCCGGCGGGGCGGCGGGCCCCAGCTCTGCCGCCCCACCGGACGTGGAACCCGCCTCGGCCGCGGGGGAAGTCGCGGCCGAGGCGGGGGCGCGGACCGGCGGCGCGAGGGGCGGACCGTCGGCCCGGTCATGCATCGTGCGGTCGACCCACGGCCGACCGTGTTCCATCGCCTTCTCGACCTCGGGGCGGCGCTGGTCGAACGCGGCGATGACGCAGCCCTGCCCGCCGATCAGCTCGCGGCGCAGCCAGCGCATCGCCATCTGATAGCCCTGGGCTTGGGCCAAGGGACGGTTGGCCTCCTGCCAGGCGTGGTGCTCTTCCATGCGGGCCAAGACGCGCTCGACCGCAGCGCGCGCCCAGTCCACGGCGGCCTGGTCGGGGACGTAGCGCTCGCTCACCACCAGCGCACCTCGCCGTCGAAGATGAGTTGTAGGAGCGCGAGCAGCAGGCAAGCCACAGTGATGAGGGCCGCCAGCTCGGCCAATGCCCGCAGGCGCTGGCGGCTCACGACCCACCCGCCTCTCCGGCGGCCTCGCCGTCCCGCCGGGACCAGCCACGGACCTCAGCGGCAAGCCAGCAGTCGTCAAGGTGGAACCCGCCGGCCGGCTCCTGCCGGATCAGCCCGCAGACCGGGCAGCTTGCCCAGTCGACAGCGGGTGCGCCCGTCTGTGGTGCGCCGTTGCCGGCCCATTCCAGCTTGGCCAGCAGGCCACGGAGCCGGTCGACCTCGGCCGCCGGGTCGGGGCCGGCGGGACGGCGCTGCGTGGTGGCGCGGTCGTAGCTGTCGAGGGCGTCCTTGAGCAGCGCCCAGGCCGGAGCGCCGTACGAGCTGTCCAGCTCCTCAGCGCGGATGAAGGCACGAGCCGCATTCACGAACCGGCGCAGCGTCCGGACCTCCGCGACGATCGCGGCAGCGTCCTCGGTCGGGACCTCGAACTGCGCGCCCGCGTAGCCCGCGTCGACGTAGTCGGCCAGGGCGCCCAGCGGGTCAGGGTCGAGCGCGCGGGCGAGCACGCCCCGCTCGGCCTGCGGGTCGCGGGTCACGACTGGTGTCCTTGGTCGCACGGGTCGGTCCGCCGCAGGGTCGCCAGCGTCGCGGCGTAGACCTGCTCGACCATCGGCCCGGACCCCTCGCCGAGGTGGGCGATGCGGTGCTCCACCACCGCCTTGAGCGCGGCCAGGTGGCCCAGCGCGTGCTCGGCGAAGTTGCCGCCGCACGCCTCCGGCTCGCCCGGCAGGCACCGGGGCGTCCCGTAGCCGAGCAGGTCCAGCGCCTGCCGGGTCGCCTCCGCCAGCGGCTTCCAGGCCGCGTAGTCGTCGGCCGGGTGCGGGTCGCGGCTCACTGCTGCCACCTCGGGTCGGGGTCGGCCGAGTCGTTGACGGGCGGGTCGGTGGGGGCGTGGTAGTGGACGGTGCCCTCCTCGACGTACGCGAAGCCCGCCGGCAGGTCCGCACACAGCCCATGGCCACCGATGAGGGCACCGTCAACGAGGTGCGAGTGGTCGTCAGTGGATTCGTGGTCAGGGTCATGGTCGGGCCCGGGGGCGGGTGCCGGGCCGGCGGGGCGGGGAGGCACCCCGCCGGCCTCGACGGGCTCGGTGATGACGGGGGCAGCGAGCGGTGCGGCGAGCTGCCACGCCGCCAGCGCCCGCTCGGCCCGGTCGGCCGCCAACAGCAGCGCCTTGCCGAGTCGGCGCAAACCGGCCGGCTGGCCCTGCACGGTGACCCCGCCGCGACCGAGCGGCACGTCGACAACGGCCCACAGCCGGTCGTCTTGGACCCAGGGGCGCGCGCGCTCGTCGACCCTGGTGTCGTCCGAGAGCAGCAGGGACCCGAGGAAGTACGCGGGCTCGGTGGCGGCCATCACTCGCCCGCCTCGACCTCGGCCGACAGCCGCTCGACCAGCTCGCGGATCTCTGCCTCCAGGTAGCGGCGGTGGCCGCCAAGCGTGCGCAGGTGGGGCAGCTTGCCCTCGTGCGCCCAGCGGGAGACCGTCTTCGGCGTGACATGCATCAGCGCCGCGACCTCGGCGGCACGGAGGTACGTCGGTTTGGCGTCCTTCGACATGGCGGGGCTCCCTTGGAGGGTACGGGTCGTTTCGACAGCTTGTACGCTACCCATCAGCGGCCACGTTGTCAACGCCTGCGGGGACGGGAGTTCGGCGGGCGATCCCGGCGGCCTCGAGCAGGGGCGGCGCGCCCGTGCCGCCAGTCGGTGAGTAGCACCAGCACGCCGGGTCGTGGCGGCCGTCGTGGCCCACGTGCGACCGCGGCGGCGTCACGTGCCCTGGTTGGCCGTTGCGCTGGCCGCCACGACGGCGGGCGTCCACGAACGACGGCAGCAGCGAGGCGTCCCGGTCCTCGGCCGCCCACGCCCGCGCGGCCGCATCGACCTCGGCGGCGGTCGCGCCGGCCGCGTAGCACCGCTCGAACGCCTTGGTGAGCTTGCCGATCGTCGTGTCGTCCGGCCGGTAGGCGGGGTTGCCGGTCCGCTCGCGGACGTGGTCGATCAGGGCCGCGAGGCTGGTCTGCGGGTTGCCGCTCGTGCCGTTCGAACTCGACGCCGGCGCCTTGGCGCCGGCTCCGTTAGGAGCCGAACTCTCTCTCTGCTCTATAGGCTCCCCAGATTTCGGAACGGCGTCCTTCCCAGATTTGGGGAGGGACCCCTCATCATCAGTGGGGAGGGACCCCTTATCAGATTTGGGGAGGGGCCGGCGACCGTCGATCCAGTAGGCCGACTCCTCCTGGCGGCGAGTCTTGGGGTCGAAGCAGTGCTCGACGTACAGCGCACCGATGCGTTCGAGTTCCTCTCGGTAGCGGTCGAGCTTGCTGGTCGACCAGCCGAGCCGCTTGGCCAGCTCCTTGCGCGGCGGGACGATCCGGTCGCCGCGCTGGCCGTAGCGGGTCAACGCGGCGTAGAGCCGGCACGCCGCGTCCGAGGCGCCCGTGTCCCAGAGCAGCTCGTCTGGCACCCGGCCGAAGTTGCGGCCGTAGACGCGGACGGGGCTGGTCACCCCGAATCAGCCAGCCTTCGGAAATTGGTAGGTGCGGCCATCGATATCTCGCAGCCACCATTCGTGAGAACCGGGCCAGCCGAGCAGGAAGGCGGACGGACCATCCTCCTGCCACTCCCAGAACACCAGCACGAGGATCGCGTCGGGACAAGATGACCAGATGGTCTCCATGCGGTGAATCGTCCCTGCGAGCAGGTGCGCCTCTCCTTCTCCACCCGCAAAGCTGATCGGTTTCACTTCGATGTACTGCGTTGGCTTCCCTGTCGCCGTGAGGCGGAAATCCGGAAGGTACTGGGCGCGCTCATCGGCGAAGCACTCGGGTTCATAGGCCCAGGCGTAGCCTTTCGCTCGCCATGGTGAGGCCGGACCATCAAGCCAGCGCGCGAAGTCGGCCTCGAGCCGCGAGCGCATGCGGATGCCCCGGTAGGTAGTGGGGCGCGCCGGCAGCAGCCGGTGCGGGGAAGTTGGCACGGCAGCCTCCATGCTTCCCGGAGGTCCGCGTCGCCTGGTAGGATGCGCCCAAGCGCACCGAGACGGACGCAGCCTCCGTCTTGGATCGGGACCCGGCGGGACGTCACTCCTTAGCCGGGTCCTCGCGTCACCGGCGGCAGTCTACGACGGTTCCCACAGCCTGTCACGCCTGCCCCGCCAGGTGGTGCTCACGGACGCTTCGGTTCGAGCTCGAGCAGGCTCGCCGGCGCCGACCCGGCCAGCACCTCTTCGAGCCGGGGCGCGACCGCCTGGCCGAAGGTGATGCCGCCTGGCAGGACGAGCTGGGCGAGGAATTCGGCCTCGAAGGTGGAGATGCCGGCTTCGACGGCTTCCAGCTTGGCCTTGACGACCAGGGCGAGGGCGCGCCACCGCTGCCGGGACGCCTGCTCCCACCGCTTCGTCGCCTCGCCCTCGGCGCGCTCGTAGCGGAAGCCGCCGCGCAGGTAGGTGGTGAACTCCTTGGCGTCGCGGTCGGGCAGCGGCACGACGATGCGGACCCGCCGGCCGCCGGAGATGAACTCGACCATGCCGGCGTCGCGGCGGACGGCGTAGCCGAACTCCTCGGCGCCGAACCGCTCGACGGTGCGCTGGATCTCCGCGACGCTCGCGGCGACCGGCACGTCGGTCTTGCTCGCGTAGGTCGGCATGGCCCCCATCGTCCCCCTTCGGCGCCGCTCAGATGAACCGGCGTTCCCACGGGTGCGGCTCGCCGTCGGCGATGGCCTCGACGCGGTCGAAGCCGACGTGGCTTTCGAGCGCGACTAGCTCGTCGAAGGCCTTCTCCGCCGTCCAGCCCTGCCCGATGAGCGCGGCCAGGGCATCCTCGAAGACGAGCTGCTGGGCGGCGTCGAGCTGGCGACGGATCCGGTCGCGCTCCTGCTTCGCCGGGCCGTAGACCAGGTCGTGCTCGGCGCGGGTGTGCAGGACGTTACGGCGGCACAGCGGGCAGTTCCGCTCCTCCGGGACGGTGGGCCAGGCGAGGATGGTCGTGCCGGTGGCACCGGCCCGGTCACGGGTCTCCCAGTTGCCGCGTATCTCGGCGGTCATGCTGGCGCCTCCTGGCCGAGGAACGCCCGTCGGGTCTCGGCGAGGTACTCGCGCCACCTCGCGGCGTCGGTCGAGGCCCACAGCGTGCCGTCGGCGGTGGCGGCGGCGCGGAACTCCGGGCTGGCGGCGAGCAGCAACCGATGGCCATCGGCGCGGTCGCGCACGGCGGCGATGGCCTCCTCGGTGGGGATGCCGGCCTCCCGCTCGGCGATCTTGGCGGCGGTGCCGGGCGCGGGCCGTCGGCCGTTGCGGGTCGCGGTCGCCTCGGCCTGCGCCTCGCGGGTGACCGGGCCGGCAGCTGGCGGGGGCGGTGGCGGCCGGTCGGTCACCGAGGGCGTCACCGTGCGCCGTGGGCTGACCTGGCCGCGTGGCCGCTCGGGGGGCCGGTCATCACCGGGCAGCGGCGCAGAACCGGTCGACTCGGGCGGGTCGTAGGGCGTCACGAGGTACTTGAAGTCTTCGAAGTCGTTGGCGCCCTGGCCGCGGTAGACGGCGGTGAACAGCAGGCCGGGGGCGGGCTGCATGGCGGGCACGTCCTCGGCGGCGGTGTGCCAGCCGTGCCACATCACCAGCCGGCCGTCGACCAGGCGGCGGACGTACAGGGCCAGGTAGGGCTCGCCGCGGTGCTTCGACCCGTCGGGGCGGGGCGGGTGCAGGACCGCCTCGATCAGCCCCTGCAGGTGCATCCCCCGGCGCCAGCGGGCCTTGTCCTTCGGCGGCCAGTGCTCATCGATCTTCGGTGGCCAGTCGCCTGACAGCAGGGCGATGGCTTGCTCGGCCTTCATGCTCTGCACTCCGGATCGAGGTGCAGCCGATAGGTCAGCCAGTGGGTGTCCTTCCAGCTGCCGTCGGGCTGCAGCGTCTTGGCGCCGTAGTTATGCTCGTACCAGGGCGCGACGACGAACTGGCGGTAGCGCTCGCCGCGAAGGATCGGCCGGCCGCAGCGGTAGCCGTCGCACTGGTAGGTGCGCGCGGCAACCGGCGTGGTGGCGAACATCCCGCGGGGCTGGCCCTCGGCCTTCATGCGGCGTCCTTCGGGTCGTCGGTGCGGGTGGCCAGCCAGCCCCACAGGGCGAGGCCGGGGTCGCGGCCCTCGTCGAAGTAGCGTTCCTCGAGCGCCGCCTCGACGGCGAGCTCCATCGGGTCGGGGCCGACGTAGCCATTCGAGACCACGGGCGGGCAGGCGTCGAACGCGGCCCGGTCGGCGCCGGCCGGCAGGTGGGTGGTGGTGTCCCGCCACGGCGAGGCCATCAGAACTGCTCTTGCGCGTCGCGGTAATCCCGCACCGCGTTGTCGGCCCAGACGATGGCCTCATCGGGCGTGTCGCCGGCCTTCCGTCGGGTGGCGTAGACCTTGCGCCAGAAGCGGTCCTCGGCGTCGGTGAGTTCTCGGCCGTCGAGGGACCCGTGCGCGGCCACTACAGCACCTCCAGGAGGCGGTCGACGGCACGCTCGCGGGCGCGGCGGCCGGCCCGCGCCCGGGTGGCGGCCTGCCGGCTGGCGACATCGGCCTGGGCGCACGCCTGGCAGCCGTCGGCGGGGCCAGGGTGGCGGGCGAGCTGGTGGAACTCGGCGAGGGGGTCGGGGTCGCGCATGGTATGCTCCTGGCGGTTCGGGATCTGTCCTTGGCGGGGCGGACTTCGAATCGGGACGGCGGGCTCCTCGGCGGGTCCGCCGTTCTGCGTCCGTGCTGGTCAGCGGGCTTGCCTGACGGGCGTAGCCTACAGGCTGTCAGCCAGGGTGTCAACGCCTGCCGTGGCGGGGGTCAGCAGCGCGTCGCACTCGACGCCGAGGGCGGCGGCCAGGGCGACGCCGAGGTCGAACCGGGGCGTGGTGTCGTCCTCCCACTTCCGCCAGGTGGCCTCGGTGACGCCGGCCTCGGCGGCGGCGCGGGTCAGCGACCAGCCGCGCGCCAGGCGGAGCTGCTTGAGCCGCTGGTGGTCGAACCTGCGGGGCACAGTGCCCATCACGCCTCCCTCGGGTCGTGCGGGTGTCCGGCCCCACCGGCACCGTACGGGTGGTTGCACAGCTCGTCAACTTCCTGGCCGTCCGGCCGTGCGGACAGATAGACACACACTTGGCCGTACGAGTAGGCTTACTCGCGTACGCACCGGGACCAGGACACCAGTGGAGGCCTTGCATGCCTGCGGACCGGCAGGCTGAGCAGCCGCGCAGCCCCGCGCTGGCCGCCGCCCTCAACAACGCCGTGCGCACCGCCGAGCGGCGCCGCGGCCGGCCGGTCACCCCCTCGGAGCTGGCCGCCCGGATCGACCGCCACCTCGGCAGCGAGCACACCTACACCCCCTACCAGGCCAAGAAGGTCCTGCGCGGCTACGTGAAGTTCATCGCCGACGGGCAGCTCTACCCGGATGAGCACGGCCGGGTCCGCGACTCGATGGGCCGCTTCGTCGGCGACGACGACGACCGCGCCGCGCCGGGCTGGTCCCGCGACGGCCACGGCCAGCGGCTGCTCGCCGCGTGGGTCGCCGCGTTCCAGGACCTCGGCGTCGACCTCGACGCCGGCCGGCTGCTGGCCGCGGCCCGCCAGGTCTACGACGGGGAGGACGTGACCGTGAGGATCGCCACCACCTCCGACCGCTGGGCGGCCCGCACCGCCCGGCCCCGCGACCGCTCCCGCGAGTTCGCCGACATGCTCAACGACGCGCTGGACGAGTGGGGCTCCCGGCGCGGCCAGCCGGTGACCGTGGGCGAGCTCGCGACCGCGATCACCCGGCACCTGCGCGCCGCCAAGGACGACCCGACGTTCTCCTACCGGCACAAGCAGGTGCAGCGGCTCCTGGGCCTGGAGGGCGACGAGCACCTGCCCGCCACCCCCGACCACGAGATCGTCGACGCCTGCGTCGCGGTCGTCCCGACCCTGGACCGCGAGCAGGTCGCGGTGTGGTGGCTCGGCGGCCTCGCCGCCGGCCTGGACGCGCGACGGCTCCGCCGCGTCTTGGACTCGGGCGGCCAAGCTCCAAACGCCGCTTCTGACCAGGACAAAGGTCATAAGAGACACTACGACGTTTCCCCAGGTAGCGCCAACTACGCTGACGAGCTGGTCGAAGCCGCCACGACTGCCGCGCTCGCGTCGTAACGGACACCTGGGCGGCCGTGTCCCCGCTGCCCCGCCGAGAGAGCCCCGCCATGCCCGCCGCCCCTGCCTTCGCCGTCCTGCTGGGTTCCCCCTTGCCGGTTTGGTACCGAGGTACTAAACTGAACGAACCAGAGCAACCCGACAGACCCGCCACTCGTGCCCCCGCCCGGCGGTTACCCGGCGGCCATGGCCGCCGGGCGGGGCGCCCACCCGCTCCGCAGTCCTACCGAGGAAGACCCGGAACCCGTAACGATCCGGCACCCCGCGGCGCCTATGACAGGTGCGTGCACCGGGGGGCTGGCAGCAGCAGGGGGCGCCGCTGTGCCGCGATGCTCGACCTGGTCCCGGTCCCGTGCCCGCGCCTGGGTGGCAGGCGTGGTCCTGGGCGTCGCGGTGGCCGCCATGGCTAGCCAGCCCCCCACGCACGCCGGCGCCGACCCGTTCGACGCCGACACCGCAGTCGTGGCCTTCTCCGTGGCCTGGGAGCGCTACCGCGCCTACCTGGTCGCCGACCGCCACCGCACCGCCACCACCGCGACCGCCTATCGGCAGCCGCTGTGGTCGTTCGCCGGCCCGAACGGCTTCCTCGAGCGGCGGACGCGCCCCAAGCACTGGACGAAGGCGACCCGGGAGCTGTTCACCGACTTCCTCGCCGCGTCCCGCCCGAGGGCCCGCACCGGGTTCCTCGCGCCGAAGTCGGTCGAGCTGTACGTGACGGCCGGCAAGAGCTTCTACGGCTTCGCGACCTCCGAGGGCTGGGTCCGCCGCGACCCGCTGGCCCGGCTCACCGTGCCGAGCTGCGAGGCCGCGATCCCCCGCGCGATCCCGTGGGAGGCGTCCCGGTTCGGCCCCGGCCTTCGGACGCTGTTCGCCGCCTGCGACCTGCCCGGCACCGATCCCCGGCTGCGGCTGATGGTCCTGCTCGCCTACCGCGCCGGGCTGCGCTGCGCCGAGGTCGCGTCGCTGCGGGTCGAGCACGTCAACCTCGGCGGCGAGGTGCCGGTGCTGTACGTCACCGGCAAGGGTTCACGGGAGCGGTCGGTGCCGCTGCTGCCCTGGCTGGCCGACGAGCTCGCCGCCCACCTGGCGGCGCGGACGACCCGCGGCCCGGTCATCGAGAGCCTGACCCACCCGGGCGACCACCTGACCGCCAAGGCCGTCTCCAAGCTCCTCAACGGCAAGCTGCGCGACCTGGGGATCAAGAACGACGCCGGCGGCGACGCGACCGCGCACGGCCTGCGGCACACCTTCGCCCACGACATGGCCCGGCTCGGCCGTGGCCGCAACGAACGCGCCATCGGGATCGCGCTCGGCCACCGGCCCGGGTCGGCGGTGACCCGCCGCTACACGGTCGGCTACGACCTCGACGTGGTCACCGACGTGCTGGCGCTCCCCGACCGGAGGGCCGGCTAGTGGCCCTGGTCGTTGAGCATGTCGGCGAACTCGCGGGAGCGGTCGCGCGCGGCCAGCAGCCGCGGCGGCCACCGCGACGCATCGAGGCCGGCCGCGTTGAGCTTCGCGGCCAGCCAGGCGTCGAACTTCTTGATCGCGGCGCGGGAGTACAGGGCGGGCTGTCCGTTGCCGGTGAAGCTGACCACCGGCGGGCAGTGCCGGCGGCGGTGGACCACCATCCGCAGGGTCTGCGGCTGCCAGCCCCGCTCGCGGGCGATCGTGTGGGCGTCCACCAGCGCGTCCGGGGCGAGCTCCGGCGCATCCAGGCCGACGACCTCCCCGTCGGCGTCGAGGCGGTCGCGCGCGCGGGGCACCGGCCCATCGCCCCAGGCGTAGCGCCACACCCCGTCAGGGTCGCGCCAGTAGTTGCCGTTGCCGGCCTCCAGGCGCTCGCTGCGGTCGTGCTCGGCCATCGCGGTCATCGCCGCTCCCGTTGCGGTCCAACACCTTCGGTGGACCGTAGCGTAGCAGCCGGACGGCCGGCGGCAACCACGCCCGCGGCGGCTGCCGCCTGGGTGGATCGTCCAGCCTGTTGACACCTGCGGGACCTAGGCGTTACCGTCCCGTCCGGCTCGTGCCGTCCGGGGGATGCGATCCGGTCACCGTTCCCCCCCGTGATTGCACGCGCGCCCGAGGGCGGCACGAGCGCCCACGCAGACCGGCCCGGGGGACCGGAACGGGCCTCGCACACGGGGGGTGTGCACGGCATGGCCTGTCCTGGTCCGATGCTAATGTTGGCCCGTCGCCGGGAGTGGCCCGGAGACGCGAAACGCTCGTGGAGGGGACGTAAGACCTACCCGGCAGCAGCCGGATGGCGGACCCCGGTGAAGCGAGAAGCCGGCAGCCGCAAGGCGCAAGACCGGCACCGTCGGCTGGTAACGGCCGGCCGCCAGGCCACAGCGCGAGCGTGGTCATGGTGACGGGTCTGATGCAAGCAGTCGACCATGGCCGGCATGAGGCGACCGCCCACCGCCGACGCCGCTTCATCCTCGCCGAGTGGGACACGATCCTCGGCATCGTCGCGACGGTCGCGATCGTCGTGGTGTGCGTCGGGGTGGTGCTGGTCCGCGGCGACCGCCCCGCAGCCGCCGCTGAGCCGCTCAGCTCGTGCCGCCGGTCCGAGGCCGCCGCCTGGGCGCTGATCAGCGGCGGCGTGCAGTACAAGGACGTCCACGGCAGCATCGACAACCGCGTCTTGTCCGACCCGCAGCTGCGCCGGCTCTACGACGCGGCGCAGCGCGAGCACCTGGCCTGCCGCGATGAGGTGGCGCGGCAGGCCACGGGGCCGGGCGGCTGATGTCCCTGCGCACCCTCGCCCGCTACCTCCGCGGCGACGCCCTCGACGCGCTCGCGGAGGAGCTGCGCATCGACCGCGCCACCATCGTGCGGGTCCTGCGCGCGGGCCTTGCCGCCAACGATGCCCTGCCCACCCCGCCGGCCGGGCCGAGCCTCTACGCCCGGCTCGGCCACGCCGGCGGGATCGCCCGGATCACCGACGGCGACCCGCGCGGCATCGACGGGCTGTACGCGCGGATCGCCGGTGCTGCCTGGCGGTCCCCCGACATGCTGCTGCTCGGCCACTTCCGGCAGCTCGGCCCGCGCGGCGGCCACGATGAGGGCGAGTGGTGGCGGTGGCTGGCCTGGCACCTGCGCCGCGCCGTCGAGGACCTCGCCCGCGCCGACGACCCCTCCCGGCTCGGCCAGCTCGCGCCGGGGACCTGGCCGCCGGGCATGACCGGCGAGGCGTTCGACCGCCTCGGTGACCACCTGGCCGCCACCCTGCACGACCTCGGCTACCCCCGCGAGGTCCGCGCCGACCTGCTTGGCCGCCTCGCCGACCTGCGCGGCCAGGTCGTCGCGGTCGAGGACCCTGAGACCGCCTCAGACGAGGGCGGAAAACCGGAACCGCCCACCTGACGGTGCTGGTCACCATCCCCACATGGCCAGCCGCAGCCGGCGCCACCACGGCAGCTCGGCGGTGTAGACCTCGAACAGCAGCGCGGCCAGCTCGGCTTCGCCGGCCTCGGGGGTGAGCAGGGCCGCCGCCTCGAGGACGGCGCGCACATCAAGGGCCGCCTCGGACAGCCCCTCGTCGCGGGCCTGGGCCTCGGCGTGGGCACTCATGCCGCTCACCCGCCGGCCAGCCAACGGCGCAGCCGGTCGCGCGCACCGCCCACGACGCCGGTCAGCCACCACCAGGCCAGCGCCAGCGGCCACACGATCCGCAGGCAGCCGCGCTCGACCGGGTCCAGCTCGCCCACGGCTACGCTGGCCGTCCCGGCGCGCGGGCGATCCGGCCGGTGCGGGCCTTCGGGCTGGTTGCGGCAGTGAGCGCGTCGACCGCCGGTTTCGTCCAGGCGCTGTAGCTCGACTGCGCCGCGGCGACGATCACCGCCAGCGACGCCGCGACGCACTCCCAGGTGACCACCGGGCAGACCGCGAGCACGGCGATGCCGCCGGCGACCAGGGCGAGGACGACGCGGACCAGCAGGTTCCACCGCTCGGCACCGGGCCGCTGCGCCAGCGCGGCGACGAACGGCATCACCCCGCCGAGGACGGCGGACACGGCGAGCAGCTTGGTGAGGTCCATCACGACTCCTTGGGGGCCTCGACGGCGTTGACGGTCACGGTGACCTGATCGGGCGCCCAGCCCGGGCGGGGCTGGTGGCCGGGGTTGGCGTGGCCGGACAGGTTGACGGTGACCTCTTCGACGACGCCGAGGCCGCTGAGGAGTTGCCCGGCCGCGCTGGTTGCTGCCTGGACCTGCTCGGCGACCTCCTGGGCGGTCTCGGGCGCGTCGAACTGGCCGGCGTAGCTCGGCCCCTTGGCGCGCAGCTCGGCGAGCGCGGCGCCAGCGGCCTGCTCGATCGCGGTGATGGTGGCGGGGCGGACGGTGCCGACGTGCAGGGACCAGGACATGTCAGGCTCCTTTCGTGGTTCGCGTGGTCAGGCGGGTGGGATGGGACGCGCCTCGCCGGTGATGGCCAGGTTGGGGAACCCGGCGACTTCGAGCTTCCCGGCGACGAGCGCGGCGAGGGTCTCCAGGTCGATCGGCTGGGCGGCCTTGGCTTCGAGCGCGGCGAGCCGGTCGGCGACCAGGCCGAGCCGCTCGTTGATGGCTGCCTGCCCGGCGGCCTGGGCGGCGTTGCCCTTGTCGACCGCGGCGCGAATCGCGGTGCCGGTGTAGGGGTGGGTGGCGTCGGCGCCGAGGCGCTTGACCAGCTCGTCGCCGATCTCGTCGACGGTCGGCATGTCGTCTCCTCCGAATAGGGCCGCGAACGCGGCGTCGGTGGCCCGGTTCCAGTCGCACAACCCGACCGAGGCCACGTTGTGGATGCAGCCGTCGGTGCCGTTGGTGCACTGCCACACGTCCGGCACCTCGGGCCAGCCCCTAGGCCGCCGGTACGGCGCCGCGTACGGCCCGTCGGTGCAGTAGCGGGCGATCCAGCCCAGGCAGCCGCCGGGGATGCGGCCGGGGTCGCCCAGCGCGTCGAAGACGAACGCGACGCCCGTGTAGAACAGCCCACGGCCGCCGAGCGCCGCGCGCACCCGGCCGATCCACCGTTCCGCCCAGGTCATGAGCGTGGCCGGGCCGAGGTTGCCGGCGTCTTCGAGGTCGAGCGCCCAGGCGTCGCCGGGCCCGAAGCCGGCCGCGCGGACGACTCGGAGGAAGTGGTCGGCCTGCGCGTCGACCGTCGCGCGGCCGGGCCGGGCGAAGTGGTAGGCGCCGCGGGGCAGGCGGGCGCGGCCGGCTGCCTGCCAGCGCCCGGTGAAGGTCGGGTCGGTGAACCCGTCGTCCTCGGTCGCCTTGAAGATCACGAAGTCTTCGGCGGCGGCGTACCGGGCGGCGTCGAAGGCCGGCTGGTGGTGGGAGATGTCGGCGCCGGTCTTGGTCATGGCACGTCCAGGCAGACGTCGATGGGCGGCAGGTGCACGCAGGTGCTGATGACGGGCGGCACCGTCGAGGGCGGCGATGGCGGGGGGCCGTGCGGCGGCGGCGGGGTCGTCGTGGTGGGCGGCGATGGGGCGCCGGGCACGTCCCCGCCAGGTGTGCCCGGCGCCGCCGGCCCGGCGCCGACCCGCCGGGTCGGCGCTGAAACGCCCTCAGAACGATTCCGGGGTGTGCCGACACCCGGCGGCGCCTCTGCGCCCGGCACGGGCTCGCTGAGCGCGCCGCGCGACGCCTTCTCGGGCGGAGGCCCGGCCGGCTCGGCCGCGTACGCGGGTGCCGGGTGGGCGGGCGCGCGGGGTGGCCGGTCGGGGAGCGGTGCCAGCGCGACGAACGCGGCCAGCAGCGCCACCGCCAACGCCAGGCCGACGATCAGGGTGTTGTAGGCGCGCCACGGCACCCGCCGCTGGCGCTGCTGGTGGGTGCCCGTCACGCCTCGACCTCGATGCCGTGCAGGATCAGCAGCCGGCGCAGCTTCGTCACGGTGTCCTCCAGCCGGCGGCGGGCGGTGCGTTCCTCGTCGAGTTCGCGGCGGAGCCGGCCGACCTGCTCTTCGAGCTGGTCGATCCCGGACTCGTAGTGGCCTTTGGCGCGCTCGTAGGCGCCGGCCTCGATCTGGTCGCGGTTGGCCCGGGTCGCCTGCCGGTAGGCCAGCAGCCCGGGAAGCGCCGCGACCAGGGCGGCGGCGAGGGGGACCAGCCAGTCACCCACCGTGGTGCCTCGGCTCGGGCCAGCCGGCGATCAGCAGCACGAACAGGCCGAACGTCGCCCACACCGTCCCGCTCACCCAGGCGCGGTAGGCGCTGTAGGCGACCCAGGCGGCGAAGATCCCCGACGACCAGACGGCCTTGATGGCGATCGCGGCGGCGAACGCCAGGCGGTCCGAGCGGGCCGGGACGTGCGCCAGGCAGACCAGCCCCACGGCGATCCACACCCAGCCCCAGAAGGCCAGCGGCCGGACCTGCAAGAGCACCCGGTACTGCGCCAGCGCGGCCGGGCTCGCGGCCAGGCTCGGGGACAGCAGCGACCAGCCGATCACCAGGTCGAGCAGGCCGAACCAGGCCAGCGCGGCACCGCGGCGGCCGACCCGCCGGGCCAGCCTGCGCAGTCGTCCCACGTGCCGCCTCCATCGTGTGCCAATCCTACCGCCCGATCGTGCTGACAGTCTGTCACGCTATGCTGCCGAGGTGGCCCCCCTGCGGTCCCGTCCGGCTCCGTCCAGGGCCGCCTACGCGAACGCCCCGCCGAGTTTCACGTTCCCGGCGGGGCGTCGTCGTGGGGTCTAGGGCCAGTGCTTCGAGGTCACGGGTCGGCGTAGGCGCGGGCGACGTCGCGCAGCAGCATCCCGTCCGGCGTCCACGCCGCAGCGTCGAGCCGGTCGGCCAGCCAGTGCAGCGCCGCGCGGGCGTCGGGGTCGCGGGCATCGAGGGTGACCAGCGGCCCGGAGGTGGCCGCGACCGGGCGGGCGGGCTGGGTGGCGGGGACGGTCACAGCGGTCTCCTCACGGACGACGCGCCACGGCTGCCCTGACCGCAGGGCGCGCGCCCCCGCGCACGCCTGGACCGTACGATCGTGCGTCCAGGTTGTCAACACCTACGCCCTCGTAGGCGCAGCGGTGCCGCGCCGGGTCGGCGAGGACGCGGTGGGCGAGCAGCAGCCCGTCCCGGTCGACCGGGACGGGCTGGCGGCAGGCCGGGCAGCAACGGAACACCAGGCGCATCAGCGGCGCTCCAGGTCCCGGCCCGGCCGGGTGAGCTCACCGTGCAGCGGCACGGTCGGCTCCAGCTCGGCCTCAGCCAGGAGGCGGCGGTGCGCCTCGTGCTGCTGGCGGCGGGCGTCGACGTGCAGGTAGGCGTCGAACGGGATCAGGTCGACCAGCCACATCAGGACGAGGGCGACGACCACGATCGCGCCGGCGCCGTTCACCGCAGGACGTGCGGGGCGAGCAGCCCCAGCGCGGCGGACAGCGCGATCAGCAGGCCGACGAGGCCGACGAGGACGGTGCGGACGGCCAGGTCGGTCGTCTGCCAGGCGAGGACCACGTGCTCGCCCAGCGACATCTCGCCGGGGTGGGTGGCGGGCTTGGCGGGGACCGCCGCGGCGGCGGCGTGGGTGGTGGTGGTCATGCGGGGCAGCCTTTCGAGGCAGGCCCCCGTCGGCTAGCGGCGGACGGAGGCGGCGAGCCGCCGGGCCTCGTAGTGGTCACGCAACCGCGCGACGCCGTCCGGGCCGAACCCCGCCACCTGCCGCTCCTCGTGGATGAACACGCACACGGCGGCCAGCGTCTCCGCGAACTCCAGGTCGTCCCCGGAGAGCTCACGGCGCAGGGTGCCCAGGACGTCGCCGTGCGGGTCGCGGAGCACCACCGCGGCGACCCTGGCGATGATCTCGTCGGTGCGCACGCGCCCTCCTCGGTACCGAAGCACCTTGAGGGTAGCGCGCGGCGACGGCATGCGTACAGCCTCCCTTCTGCTAGTTGAGGTGGCGCCGGCCCCGGTCGCCCCTCCCGGTGGGCAGTTGGGTCACCGGCGCCACCTCGCCGCCCCCAGCGGGGTCGGGGGCGGACTCGAGCTGGGCGCGCAGCCACGCCGCGTCGACCGCGGCCCGGCAGGCGGCCTTGTAGGTCCGGCGGCGGTGCGGCCAGCCGACCAGGTAGAGCACGCCGCACACCATCAGCACGGCGCAGGCGAAGTTGAGGATCACGAGCGGCCTCGCTTCCTTCCCAGGCCCTGCCGGAAGCCCTGGCGGGTCTGCCCGGCCGCCCGGCGCATCCAGCGGGGCACCTCCGGCGCGGCGACGACCGGCTCGAACGCCAGCCCGCCTTCCCCGGTCGTGCCCGCGACCGCCTCGGCGGCCTTCTGCCGGATCCGCGCGGTGAACCGCTCGGTCGGGTGCGGCGACGGCCGGACCGCCGGCAGCGCCTGCGCCGCGCCCTGCCGGCCTGCGGCGACGGCCGCCTCGACCTGGCCCGGCAGCGCGTCGGCCATCTCCTCGAGCTTGCGGAACAGCGCCCGGTTCGCCGACCGCGCGAACCGGCCCGCCAGGACGCGGCGCAGGTTGCGGACCAGCAGGGTCAGCCACACCAGCGTGGCGACCGCGACGACGCCCTGCAGGGTCAGCGGGGCGTGGACGGCCCGGCCGGCGTAGGAGAAGCCGAGCAGGACCGCGCCCCAGGTGGCGAGGATCAGCCACCGCTGGACCTCCTCGCCGACCAGGGCGAGGAACGACAGGACGCCGAGCTTGGTGCCGGCCCAGACCTTGCCGAGTGCCCAGGCGCCGAGGCGGAGCGGCAGCGCGACCAGCCACCCGGCCGCGCCGAACGGGCCGCCCCGGCTCGCCACCATGGCGACCGCCAGGACCAGGCCGGCGGTGACGACCCAGCCACTCATCGGGCTCAGACCCCGAGCTGCTTCGCGGCGGCCTTCAGGGCAATGCGGCCGATCTCCGGCAGCGCCTCGCCGAACAGGTAGCCGAGGCCGTTGAGGACGCCGCCGGCGGCTGCGGCCAGCGGCCCGGCCGGCAGGACCGACATGACGAACAGGAACACGATCAGGCCGAGGATCGTCGAGGCGAACCCCAGCAGGAACATCACGATGCCCTTGGCCATGGGTCAGCCTCCCTGCTCCTGCTTCCGCAGCCAGTCGCGGCCCCGGTCGTCAAGCCAAGCGTTCCAGGCGGTGTCCCCGAGCGGGTCGTCCGGGTCGTCGTCGCCGAAGTGGCGCCGCATATCGGCCAGCGCCTGCTCGAACTTCGGGGTCGAGAAGCCGGTGAACGTGAACGTGCGGTCCTCGGGCTCGTCGCCGCTGTCGGTGAAGTAGTCGCGCCATCCCATCGCGGGCTCCCGGGAGCGAGGGGTCCTTGTCTGACCGCCTAGCTTAGTACCTCAGTACCAAGGTGACAAGCTGTCGATCCCGGCCGGCCTACCGCAGCCGCCCCGCCAGCCACTCCCCATACCCGTCGACGCGGTCGGCGGCGGCCTGGTGCTCGGCCTGCTCGGCGCTGCGGCGCTTGCGCCAGTCGCGCTGCGCGAGCCGGTTCCGCCGCCGTCGCTCGGCGCCCCGCCGCTCCACCTCGGGCGGGATGACGCCGAACGCCTCGCCGAGTCCGAATGCGGGCGGGTCACGCAGGTAGGCCACCAGCTCGTCATCGATCGGCCGGTTGCAGCGGTCGTGCAGCAGCCCCCAGATGCGGCTCTCGCGGTGGTCGACCACCAGCGGGGTATCTCCGAACGGCAGCCGGTGGCACTTTGCGCAGCGGCCCCGCTGGTGCTCCAGGAGGGCCAGGTAGCCTTCGCGGCTCAGCCGGTAGCGGAGCCACAGCCCTGCCCAGTCGTGGGGCAGGGGCACCTCGGTCTCACCGATGGGCCACCGCTCCCGCGGTCTCGGTCGGTGGTCGCTCACCGCTCCGCCTCAGCGCCGGCTTTCGCCGGTGAAACCACCCTTACAGGGTTGGTTTCGGCCCTGGCAGAAGCACGCCAGGCGCCCTGCTCGACCAGCCACGCCTGGCCCAGCGTGGTGAGCTGTAGCGCGTCGTTGCGGGTGCCTGAACGGTTCAGCAGGCCGAACCGTGCGAGCTCGTAGACGAGCGTGTCGAACGTCTTCGGCTTGACCGCCGAGGCGGCCAGGACGGCCCGGCGGATCGTGGCCCGGTCGGTCTCGCCGGCCTCGAGCTGGTCGAGCAGGGCGACCAGGGCCGGGCGGAGCAGCGGCCCGGCCAGCAGCGGCGTCCAGGTGCTGGTGCTCACGCGGCCTCCCGGGCTGGCAGCAGCGCCCACACTCGGGCGCGCTGCTCGTCGGTGATCGACGGGTCCTCTGAGGTGGGGTTGGGCATGTACGGGGTGACGTAGGGGACGAAGGTGTCGCCGACCATGAGCAGGCAGCCGCCGAGCTCACGGGGGACGAGCCGGCGGGCCTCGGCGTCGTCGAACGCCATGATCGCCTCGAGCTTGCGCAGCCCGAGCGGGCCGACGGCGGCGACGCGGGCGCCGAGCTGGGCTTTCAGCTCGCCCGGCAGGCCGGCCTCGACCGACTTGGTGTCGGGCCGCTGGGTGCCGATCAGCAGGTGGGTGTCGGTGGAGCGGCCGACCCGGCCGATCTCGATGGCGTCGCCGACCAGGTCGACGTCGAGCTTGCGGCACTGGTAGATCAGCGACATCCACTCGTCGATGACCAGCCACAGCTCCGGCGGCGCGGAGTAGGCGGGGGTGCGGCGGGTCGCCCACGCCTCCCGCTGGGCGCGCTCGGTCGCGGCGTTGCGCGTGCGGACCTCGGCGAGCACCGCCTTGACCGCCGCGGCGGCCTTCTCGGGGCTCTCGGGGTCGGCGAGCGGGTTGACGTTGACGATCTCGGCGACGGCCGGCTGGCCGCGGAACATCGTGTAGTCGCCGCCGCCCTTGCCGTCGATGATGACGACCTTGCGGCGGCCGGGGGCGGTGACCCGGTCGACGAGGATGACCCGCTTCGCCGAGGTCTTGCCGCCGCCGGTGGTGCCGACGACCAGCATGTGGGGGGCGTAGCCGGGCCCGTATGGCCAGACCGCGGCGAGGCCCTCGGCGCCGTCGGGCGCGGTGCGTGGCGCGACCAGGGTGGGGCTGGCCTGCCGTGGCGTCCAGCCGAGGAAGGCGCGCTGGTCAGCCGGCATCGGCGGGCTCCTTGGGCTGGGGCCGGAACGGCAGGCCGTCGGGCACCGGCCGCGGCCGGGCGAGGACCAGCCGGACCCGGTCGTGGGAGAACGCCGCCTTGGTCTCGAACAGCTCGTCGGACCATTCCAGGCCGAGAGCCTGCGCGACCTGCTTCTCCAGCCGGGTGAACCACTGGTGGCCGCCGACCGCGACGCCGGCCTCGCTCGTCCAGCGCAGCGTGAGCGCGGGGACGTGCCAGGGGCGGAACCGCCGCGGCCACGGCACCGGGGAGAGCGCGAGGTCGACGTAGCCGCTCGGGCGGCCGAGCAGGTCGCGGCCGCGGCGCATGCGGTGGTAGCGGGGCAGCGCGACCGCGCCGGCGTGCTGCGTCGGCGGGTACAGCGCATTGGCGAGGTCGCGGGAGATCCAGGACCAGCGGCGCCGCAGGGTCGCGGCCCGGTCGGCCTCGTACTTCCGCGCGCCGAGGACCTCGTCGACATGCCGGTAGACCCGCCGGACCAGCCGCACCCGCGAGCGGTGCCGCGGCCAGACGAGCGCGAACGTGGCCGCGTAGGCGACGGCCGCAGCGAGCAGCAGGGCGGTGCGCACCTCACGCCCCCTTGCCGTTCATCACCGGGTCGGCGGTGGGCCGCTGGTCGCGCAGGAACGCCCGGACGGGGTCGTAGGCGATGCCGGCCTGCGCGGCAACTCGGGTTGCAGGAAGGTTGGGGTGCCGCTCCCGGATGGCGAGCACCTTCCGCTGCTCCCTCAGGGTCAGGTCCCGAGGCTTTGCTTGCTCTGCTGAATGCCCTGCAGGATCCACGCCATCGAGCGCGGCAAGGATCGCCGCGTTGCGGTTGGCGGCGATCGACCGCACCAGCGTCATGAACAGCAGGTGCGTGACCAGCAGCGCGAACGGCGCCAGGCCGTGGGTGATCAGCGCGGGCGCGTGCCGCGCATCGAGCGGCACCTGGGCGGCGGCCTCGTTCAAGAGGAAGCTTACGCCGACCATCCCGGCGAAGAAGAACTTCGGCGCCCACTCGCGGCGGTAGTCGCGCCAGGTGCGCTCGGTGTGGCCCTCGTCGTGGGACAGCGCGAACCACAGGTCGATCCCGGCCGCGACGGCGATGAAGGCGTCGACGAAGAACGGCAGCGCGTACTCCCAGCCGCGCATGTAGGGCTTGCCGTAGCTGGCGATGTTGCGGAACGAGACCGCGAACGCCAGCGCCATGATGCCGACCACGCAGGCACCGAGGAAGCCGGCGAGGACGGTGAGGAAGCGGCGGCGGAGCGGGTCGAGGACGTGCAGCGGGACGACCGCGCTCGCGCCCTCGAGCGCGGGCAGCGTGGCGGGGCTGGCGGTCACTGGTGGCCTCCCTGGGAACCTCAGTACCGAACCTGTCGGGTTCAGGGAAGCACCGATCCCCCCGAAGGGTCAAGCGGCCAGGCTGTCCGCTACGCCGGTTCCGGGCCGAACCGGTAGGCCCACTCCACCCGGGAGGAGTCCGAGACCACCATCATGCAGTCGAGCACCCGGTCGTCCTGCGCCTTCGTCAGCCGCAGGTGGGTGTCCAGCGGCGTGCCGGGCTGCAGGCCCATCCGTTCGGCCTCGTCGGGCGAGGGCATGCGGGAGTTGGCGACGACCTCGAAGCTGAGCTCATAGCCGGCCTCCCGGAGCCGGGCCAGCATCCCGCCCGGCCCGGTGGACTCCTGGGCCAGCGCGGGGACCTGCTCGGCGACGTCGCGGGGCAGGTAGGAGGTGGCGAGCTGCAAGGGCGGCTGGCCAGCCACGCCCATCACCCGGTCGCGGACCAGGACCTCGGCGTCGGGGTCGGTGCCGAGCTCGGCGGTGGCCCACGCCGGCGGGCGCGCCCAGCTCACGGTGGTGTGGACCTCGGCCTCGAGGCCGTACCGGTCAAGGGCGGCGTAGAAGCCGGCGCGGGGCGCGGTTTCCAGGAGGTCGTCGACCAGCCGGCGGATCTTTTGCGGCCGGGGGCGCACGTAGGTGCCCTTGCCGACGCTGGCGACGACCAGGCCCTCGGCGCGCAGGGCCTCGACGGCGCGCTGGGCGGTGCGGTCGGCGACCCCGTAGCTTCGGGCCAGCTCGGGCTGGGAGGGCAGGCGGTCGCCGGGGGCGTAGTCGCCGGCGAGGATGGCGGCGCGCACCTCGGCGGCGATCTCCCGGTACGAGGTCGGCCGGGGCGGGACTCGCGAGACCATGCGTGGGGTGTCCTCCAAGGTCAGCGGTGGTTAAGTACCGAGCTTATCCGCCGATGGCGACGCGGTGTCAAGCCAGGCCGGCGGTGCCGACAGCCGGGCACGCCCGGGGGACTCATAAGCGTCCAGGCCGGGGAACCGGCCGCGCTCGCTACGCCTCGCCGCCGTCCTCGACAATCAGCTGGATCGGATAGTTCGCGTTGCCTTGCACCGAGACGGTGCCGGTCCCAGCGGCCCGCTGGATCGTGGCCTTGTACGTGTGTGAGGCCGCCGTGGGGCTGGGCAGATGCCTGACCATCGTGCCGCCGAGTTGACCGAGGGCGCCGCTGGGAGCTTGGGTCGACTCCATCAGGACGGTCGCGCCTTCCTTGATGCGGAGGGTGTACACGTCGCCCGAGGTGGCGCCGGACAGGCCGCGCCATGCGAAGGTGAGCTTGAGGCGCCGGTTGGCGGCGAGCAGCACCACCGCGCTCGCGGTCACGACGTCGAGCTCGGTTGTGCCGGAAGTCGGCCCGACATCGGCGGTGGCGGTGGCGACCGCGAAGACGCCTTGCGGCAGCGAGTCCATCTGTGCGGCGGTCAGCACCGCGCCAGCGGCGAAATCCTTCGGCGATGAGGCCATCTCACCTGTCCTGTCAGTAGCTCAGGGCGTTTTGGTCGAGTTTGCCGAGGGTGGCATGGTCGAGCAGCAGGAACGAGTACCTGGTAGCCGATTGCAGCGTCCAGCGGGTCTCCCACCATGCCGCTTGCATGCTGTGGGTGATGCCGCGGATGAAGCACTCCCGGGTGATCGGCGTGCCGCCCCCGGGCGGCTGGAGGCTGATGGCGATCCGGTCGCCGATGCGTCGGCCGAGCGCATGCGGATACAGCGTCGCCGGGGCCTTCTCGGGCCACAGGACCAGCTCGGCGAACCGGCGCTCAGGGTCCTTACCGAGCGCGACGATATAGCCGGCGTAGTCGAGGGCGGCGGTGTCATCCGGCAACGGCAGGTCGGTGCGGCGGAACGTCGCCGGCCCATACGTGTTCTTCGAGGTGGTGTCCGTCGAGGTCTGCTCGGCGCCGCCGTCGCGGGCGATGATGGCGGTATTAGCGAGCTGCTCACGGTCGTAGGCGGGCGGTGCCACCTGAAAGGGCAGATCAGCGCCGACCGGGGCCGAGAAGGTCGCCTGTACCGTGTTCGAGCGGGCATCGGTGAGCAGGGCCAGCCGGTTGCGGAAGTAGACGCGGCCCTGCGGGTCCATGTACAACTCGCCGACCTCGGCATCAGCGGCGGCATACAGCTCGCTGAGCGCGTTGCCCTCCAGCGTCGTCGCCGCTAGCAGGCTGTCGCCCGTGGCGATGTCCCGGTCCAAGGCGGGCCAGGCGGCCGAGTCGAGAATCCGCGAGATGCGCGCCCCGGTGTCCTCGTTGGCCCCCGCCGCCCCGACCGCGGTACGGTCGGCCTGGCCGAGCACGCCGAACCCGTCCGTTGCGGTCAGCGTCACCTCGGCATAGCTCGGCGGGAAATAGTCGTGTTCCCAGTTGTCCGCCGACCCCCGCCACAGGTCGTAGGCGATGCTGGCATGCTCGGCGATGACCCGCACCGCCCGGCCCGGCGTCACCTGCGTAATCCCGGCCGAGACGTACGGCCCCGCGAGGTTGTCCGGATCGTAGTTGCGGCTCGCATCCTTGAGCACCGCTGACAAGGTGCCGGCCTCATAGCGGATGACCGGGCTTTCCACCCGGGTCGCGCCCCGCTTAGTGGTGAATGACCGCAGGTCGTTCGCGGGGATGGTCAAGAACTCGGCGCCGCCTGACAGCGTGCCCGTATCGAGCTTGCCGCGCGTCGCATCGTCAAGGTGGAGCAGGTCGCCGAGGCTCGCATCAGCGGTGAACGCCACCTCCAGCCGCACGGTGGGGACGGTCATCCGCGCGGCCCCGTCCGCCAGGTGTTCGAGTTGCGCCGCTCATAGGCCCGGATCGCCTGGACGATCTCGCTGCCGACCTCGGCCGGGTGCGCAGTCGGCGCCACATTCACGGTCATATTGATGATCGTGCCGCCGCCGCCGGCCATGCGGTGCATCGGTGTGACCCGGGCGCCGCGGGGCAGGTCGACCAGCTCGGGGCCGCGCTCCCCGACGATGGCAGTGCCGCCCGGCGCGCTCGCGGTGCCGTGCTGGTAGCCGGGCAGCATCGTCTTGGTTCCGCCGCCCGCGCCGCGGACGCGGATGCGGATGTCGACGGTCTTGCCGTGCAGCCGGTCGATCTCCCGCTGGGTGGCGCGGATCTGCTCGCGGATCCGGGCGAGTTGCGATTCGCCCTCGTCCCGCATCCTGCGGAAGTCGCGGACCATGCCGTCGGCCGCGTGGCCCGAGCCGCCCGAGAGCCGGTCGATCGCGTTGATCAGCATGCCGGCGGCGATGCCGAGGTTCAGGATCCACTTGCGGACGTTCCCGGCTGCCAGCGCCACCAGCAGGAACCCCTGGACGATCCGCAGGATCACGACCATCACGCCGGAGAAGAGGTTCTGCAGCCGCTTGAGTGAGCTGGTCACCCCGTCGGTCGACTTCGAGGCGCTACCGGCGGCCGGGACGAACAGCACGGTGAGCGCGTCGGCGAGCGTCTGCACGCTGGTCTTGTTCTTGTCCCACCAGGTGGTCGCGGCCTGCAGCACGACGGGCAGGTTCCTGCCCAGCCATGCGGTCGCGGTCTGGATGGCCGGCGTGAGCGCGGTGACGAGCTTCTCCTTGAGCTCGGCGATGGTCGAGGACAGGGACTTCTGCGCGATGGCCGCCTGGCGGCCGCCCTCGGCCCACGCCTTCTGCGCGTCGGTCGACTTCGCGTAGATCAGCTCCTGGGTGGCGACGGCCTCGGCCTGCTGCAGCGCCGCGCCGGTCAGGTCCTGCTGACCCTTGGCGGCCAGCCGCGCCTGCACGTCGGCCTCGGAGATCGCGATGCCGAGCTCCTTGAGCTGCTCGCGCTCGCCAAGAACCGCGGCGGCGAGGATGTCGGAGACCTCGGCGGCCGAGCGGGTGCCGCCGGACCACTTGCTGAGCGCTCCGGCCAGGTCGAGGAACCTGAGGCTCATGTTGGTGGCTTCGCGGGCGGTGAAGCCGATTGGCTTGAGCAGGTCGGCCAGGTTGGCGGCCAGGCCGACGGTCTCCCGGCTGGAGAGGCCCAGAGCGCGCTTGTTCGCCTCCGCCCAGCGGCGGACCTTGGGGAGCTCACCGACGAAGACGGCCTGGGCCTTGGCGTCGAGGTCCTTGAGCCGTGCCGACATGCTGGCCAGCTTCGGGCCGGCGATGACCGCGCCGGCGGCGAGCGCGGCGACGCCGCCGCCGGCGAGCAGCAGCCCCTTGCCGAGGACCTTGGCGACCCCGACCGCGCCGGAGAGGCTGCCTTTCAGCCCGGTGCCGAACGACCGGCCGTAGCCCTTGCCGGCCTCGCCGCCCTGGCGGATGAGCTCCCGCTTGATTCGCTGCCCCGTGCCCTTGGTCTCGTCCTTCGTCTTCACGACGATCTCGACTTCGTTCCCGGATCCCCTGCTCGCCACCGCTCACCTCCCCTCGGCCATCAGCTCCGGATCCACGTCGGGCCTGCCGAGGTCCTCGATCCTGAGCAGCCGGAGCAGCTCGGCATCCTCGGCTAGCACCTCGCTGGGCAGCTTGCCGAACCGCTCGCACAGCCCGAGGATGAATCGCGCTTGGCTCAGCTCGCCTGGTTCTGTGACAACGCCTCCATCGGGATCGACGGCGCCGGGGACGGCCTGCCATCGGGTGAGGGCGGCCCTAAAGGGGCCGGCACACCGGAGATGGCCTCTGCCCAGGCCCGGACGATGACCAGGACGAAGTCGGCGTCCTGCGACGCGAGGCCCTCGAAGGTCGCCGGGACCGGCTGGCCCGCCTCGTCCTCGACGTTCCACTCGACCAGCGCAGCGGCGAAGGTGCGGAACAGCTCTCCGAGCTTGGCGAGGTCCTCCGCGCTGAGGTCGTCGGTGTCGATCGTCAGGATCCCCAGGGCGGCGAGCAGGCCACCCAGCGAGGTCGAGTGGGCACGGACGACCAGGCCGCCCATGTCCTCGTCCTCGAAGGTCAGCCGGTAGACCTTCCGCTTCGGCCGGTAGCCCATGCTCGTCCTTTATGACCAGGTTGGGACGGCGCCATCGGCCAGCGCCCCAGGCGCCTGCCAGGTGAGTTCGCCCTTTTCGCTGCGGGTCATCTGGTAGTCGGTGTAGAGCACCTCGTTGTTGAGGGTCTGCCCGGAGATCGCCAGCGAGGTCGTGCGCGCCACTGAGGTCGACGGGACGGTCTTGAACACCGCGTGGGAGGCGCCGGCGGCGTCGTTGAAGACGCCGTTGAGCTGGATGGAGAAGTCGGCCAGGAGCAGCAGCCGCTCCACCGCGCTCTTGTCGACCCCGGTGACGTCCTGCTCTTCCCGCGGGGTGGCGAACTCGAAGTTGGTCACGTCGTTCTTGATGGCCTGGACGCTGCCGCCCGAGTCGTCGACGGAGAGCGTCGTCCAGCCCAATCCGGATTCTTTAGCCAACGTGCTCAGCCCCTTTCTAGGCGGTCGGCGAGGTCCTGCTGGTGGGTGGCGAAGTCGTCCACCCAGTCGTCCGGGCGGACGTGGCGGCGGAGCGGGGTGCCGCGCGGGTTGCCGCGCCAGTCACCCCCCCGCACCAGGTAGAGCGGCTCCCGCTCGAGGGGAACCCGGTGCTGGCTGGCCTTGAAGCACGGCGTTCCCGGCTCGAACACGAACGTGATCGTGCTGCCTTCGCGCAAGACCGCCGAAGGCTTCCGCCCGCTCTCCATCACGGCCTTGACCAGCTCCCCCTGGGAGGCCGTGTCGAGCACGGTCCGCCACCCGCTCAGGAAGTGCGGGCAGTCGACCTCGGCGCACGACGCCGGCCGCCAGTGCGACGCCAGCGGCGCGACGACCTGGTACGTCTTCATCTCGTGCGCCTCCATGCGGGGCGCGACGCGATTGAGGGGCGGTTGCCACACCTAGAACACCACCGCCGTCTCGTTCCGCACGAACACGACGGCGATCACGGCGTTGGAGAAGGTGCCGGAGGTGATCGCGCGGAGGTAGCGGCGGACGGTGGCGCCGCCGGCGCCGGCGAGCCGCTCCGAGGTCACCCCGCTCGCGGCGGTGAACGCCCCGCCGGCCAGGTTGGCGTAGGAGCTGTCGTCGGCGGAGTCCTGCAAGGTCACCGTCACGCTGGTGCCGGCGAACGCGAAGACGTGCAGGTAGGCCTGCCAGCCGAAGGTGGTCGAGACGGTGGTGAGGTCGACCCCGGTCCCGTTGGTCGGTGCCGAGTCGGTCCGCTTCCCGGCGGTGAGGGTGCGGCCCCACTCCAGCCCGAAGCCGTTGGCCTTGGCGGCGACCTTGAAGGTCAGGGAGCCGTCCTCGCCGCGGTTGCCGTCGTAGTTGAGCTGCTTGCCGACCAGGCAGGCGGCCTGCCCGCCCAGGGCGGTCCCGCGGAGGTAGCTGACGATCGCGTCCGTCGTGGGGAGCAGCTTGAGGCGCGGGTGGGCCCGGTCGGTCGCCTTGTTGAAGAACGCGGTGAACTCGATGCCGCCGTCGCGCGCCCCGCCGATGCGCTCGTACCCGGACTTGTCGATCCCGGTGACCTCGAGCGGCGACGGGCCGCCGGAGATCGAGTCGAGCGCGCCGATGTCGCCGGACAGGTCATAACCCGCGACGTAGAGGTTATCCCCGAGGCCCGCACTCTTAGGCACCCCTAGCAGCCCCTTTCCGAACAGTCTCGGAGATTAGCCATCAGCTGATCGCCGCCCACCAGCCGACGACGTTGGTCATGCCGAGCCCCGGCATGGTGACGCTGGCTGGGAGGTCGGTCAGGCCGCCGCCCGAATACATGCTGCGGCCCTGCCCGGCGATGCACCCGGCGTTGATGACGTCGGAGGTCGAGAGCCGGGCGAACCCTGGCAGCGTCGAGCCGTTGGCGACAAAGCACACGTAGACCGGGACGCCGCCGAGCACGTCGACGGGGACGTCCAGGGCCATCTTCTTCTCGAACAGGCCCGAAGCCCAGTTGGTGTGCTGGCTGACCGTCTTGCCGAGCAGGTTGCCGCTGCGGTCCCGGAGGCCGGCGAAGCACTGGCCCGAGGTCAGGGTGACCCCGACCGAGTGCAGGCCCAGGGTGACGTTCTTGACGGTGCCGTCCCGGACCGGCACCACCCGGGTCAGGTACTCGACGCCACCGCCGATGACCGAGTTGCCGCTGCCGATCTGCGGGTCATACGACCAGCCGAGCAGGTTCTGCTGCGTCGGGTCGCTCCCGCCCGCGCGGGTATCGGCGAACAGCTCGGCAAGGTCCCAGATCTCCTTGCGCAGGTCGGCGGGGAACCGCTTGTTGCCCTGGTCCCGGAACGTCATGTGCTTGCTCCCTCTGCGACCGGCACGATCGGGCCGTTCATGAACCTGCGGTGGTGGTGCGTGGCCAGCCCGCCGAGGTCGGCCCGGGGGTTGGCGGCGAGCGTCTGGTACGCCTTCACGGCCTGCTCCACCCACGCTGGGGGAACATCGGTGAGGAGCTCCTCGTGGACGGCGACGCCCCGGCAGGAGGCGCTCAGCGACGCCCGACTGATCTCGGCGGCGGCGACCGAGCGGTACCAGCGGACCACGGTGCCGTCCATGACGGTCGGGGACACCATGACCACGGGGGGATCGACAGCAGCATTCATGGCGCCTGGCTCCACAAGTCGTTGACCAGCAGGGGGAGGGTGACGACCATCACGCGGTAGATCTTCTTGTCCTGCTCCAAGTAGCCGGCGTCGGCGGCGAGCGGGTCGCCATGCTCACCGAGCAGGTCCACGTCGCGGACCAGCCCGCCCAGCTCGAAGTCGCCCGAGTAGGCGGCCATCAGCGCATCGACCGCCTCGAGAATCAGGGTGTCGATCTCGTCCTGCGGCTCGTGCAGCATGCCCAGGTACACGCGGACCGACAGCTCGAGGCGGGCGGTGGTCGAGTCCAGGCCCGACGCGGCCGCGACCGGCCGGATGCTCTGCACCCAGATGGCCGCCGAGAGGCCGTTGCCGGGCGCCGATTTCGGCTCGTGGCGGTTCACCCGGTCGAACCGCCCCAAGGCCAGCGCGTGGCTCTCGGCGGCGGCCAGGATCGGGCTGGCGCCCAAGGCCATCAGTGGCCCCCGTTGAGCTCGGCGACGGCCCGGTCGAGGCGCTCCTGGATGATCGCGGTGAGGTGCTTCCGCAGCCAGTTGCGGGTGAGGCGGAACAGCTTGTAGCCCTTGAACCGCGTCGAGGCGTTCCTGCTCGAGGTGCCTTCCAGCCACGGCCCGTACAACACCTGCGGGTAGTCGGCGATGATCGTCTTGCCCTTGGCGAAGTCCTTGGTCGTGACCGCGCTGGCGAAGCTGTTGGTCGGGTGCTTGGCGCGGCGGTTGACCCGCTGGCGGACCTGCTCCTCGCCGGCATCGGTGACCAGCTTCTTGGCGTCGCGGAAGAAGGCGTTCATGATCGGGACGTCGCGGCCGTCGAACATCGGGCCGCGGACCTCGACGCCGCCGGTGGAGACCCGGATCCGCGTGGCCATCTACACGGCCCTCGCTCGGGCCTTGCGACCGTAGGCGGTGATCGTGTCGCGGCGCAGGTCGAACAGGCTCCGGCCGGTGCCCTCGCGGGCGTTCTCGCCCTCGCCGATCACGCGGGCGTAGCCGGAGGTTTCCTGCTGCAGCTGGTTGATCGCCTCGGCGATGGCGAGGTCCCGGACCAGCGCCGGCACAACGTGCTTGGTCAGGGCCGTCGCGTCGGCGTGGGTGGCCGCGGTGGTGCCGAGCGCGCCCCGGGTCACGGTCAGCGAGCGGGGCGCGTAGATGTCGGCGCCACCGGAGTGGGCGGCCAGCGCCGAGCCGTCCCACGCCCGCTTCACCGTCAGCGTGGTCCCGGCCACGTCCACCACCAGCATCCGCTCCGAGTCGACCAAGAGGACCTCGCCGACCTTGATCGTCCCGGCCGTGATCCCGGTGATGGCCACGTCCGAGCTGGACGCGGTCAGCGCGGAGCTGTTCTGCCCGGTGTCGAGCATGGAGCGGCCGGTGACCAGCATCCGCTCGGCCTCGCACTTGAGGATGGTGCCGACGCCGACCAGGGAGGAGTCGGTGACGTCCACGCCGGTCTCGCTCCCGTCGAGGGCTTCGGCGAGCGCGCCAGCGGGTGCCTCGTCGGCGGAGTGGCCGAACAGGCCGGTGATGGCGATGGCGCGCTGGTGGGTGCTCCCGGCGGCGAACGCCGAGCCTGAGGCCAGGTCGATCTCGACGTGGGTGTAGGGCGGGCCGTCGTTGGCCGGCTCCAGGAAGTAATCCGTGGCCGGGATGGTGGTCCCGCCAGCGACCAGCGTGGTGACGCTGATGAGCTCGTGCTGGTCGAGCCACAGCCGCCACGGCCGAGCATGCTGGTGGTTCGGCCAGGGGAAGTACCGGGTCGCGAGCTCAGGGTAGAAGCGGCGGTGGGTCAGACCCTCGATCGTGCGGGAGCCCGACTCGATCGCCCGGTCGACCTGCGCGTCATTGCGGGCCGTCTCGGCCGCGTCGAGGGCGCGCTTGACGTCCTCGCGGGTCGCGTACCAGATCCCCGTCAGACCCACCGCCCAGCAGCATTCTTGGACCGGTGGCGCTGCTGGGCGCTCCGTGTAGCCCAGCGGCAGTTGCCCGGATCGTAATGGCCGTCGTTGTCGATGCGGTCCAGCGTCATGCCCTCGGGCCGCTCGCCCATGTCGGCCAGGAAGTTCTCGAACGACAGCCACCGCCGGCAGACGGTGATCCCGCGGCCGCCGTAGCGGGGATAGGAGGGGACGCTGGGGTAGCGGCACCTGGCGATCATGTTCTGCCAGGAGTAGTACGTGGGCGTCCGCCCGCCCGTTGAAGGCGCGGCGTGCCCATGCAGGGCGACACCAACGTGCCCCATCCCTTGACTCGCTTTCTGTCCTAGGGCTTTCGCCCGGGATGTTGCTATGCGGTTGTCAGGCGCTCGGCCTCATGTCGTCGCGGGGCCACTCCCACCCGTCGAAGGTGCAGAAGCGGACTCCTCCTGGTCCTTCTGTGAGCGGTTCCCCGTCGTTCGGGCAGGCCTGCGGCGGCTGGGCGAGCTCGGCCCGTCGTTCTTCTCGGGCTTCTCGGAGGATGCTGGTGAGCTGCTCCCAGGAGATGACTGCTCACCTCCCTCCGTGGCCGCCTCTAGGGCGGCCTCCTCGGCGGCGTTGCTGGGGCCGCCGTGCGTGGTGATCTTGGCCACCTGGTCCTCCTCACCCTCGATGGTGTGGTCGGTGGAGGTGCACTGCGGGCAGTAGGGCAGCCCCACCGCGTACCGCGTCGTGCACCTCCGGCAGACCAGCAGCATTCCGGTCCCCTGTCGGGTCAGGCGTTGGGCTGGGCCAGGTTCTCCGGCGCCCGCTGCACGTTCAGGCCGAACATGATCGCCAGAATGCAGCCGGGCCGGGTGCCGCCGGCGCCGGCGTCGGGCAGGTCCACCGACACCCACTCGAACCCGTCGGGCAGGCTCGCGCCGAGCACCTCGAACGCGACGATCATCTGCAAGGCGGCGTAGGTGGCGCCGGTCAGGGAGACCTCGCTGGCGGCGGCCTGGGTGACCTTGGTCCAGGTCTCGTCGCCGTCGAGGGTGGCCTCGCTCTTGTGGTACCAGGTGGTCGTGGTGTCGAGGTCCTGCGAGGTGCCGCCGGTCGCGGCGTTGTGGCACTGCAGGTCCGGGACGAAGGTGTCGGTGCCGGCCGAGACCGCGCCCATGTAGCAGACGAAGCACACGCCGTCGTAGTTCTTGAGGTGGATCCGGTGGCCGGTGTTGGCGCCGGCGGCGAGGTCGGCGACCGGCACGACGACGGAGCCGATGTCGAAGACCCGGCCGAGTCCCTTGACTCCCATGGTGGTGGTTCCTTCCCGGCCGGGGCGTTACTGCCGGCCATTGAGCCGCGCTGGGCGGGCAGGGTCAGGCGCTGAGCAGGGTGACGATGGGGCTGAGGGTCGCGGAGCTGTTCTTGGGCGTGATGGGCGAGTTGAGCCACGGGCGGCCGTCGACGCGCTCGATGATGCGGTAGGCGGTCTGGTCGTTCTGGAACTTGAAGTGCGGCGAG
>DASYUT010000314.1 GCA_036000965.1 Actinomycetes bacterium | reverse complement strand
GCGGTGAGCATCGGCGGTTCTTCCTTTAGCAGGGTTCGAGCCGCCGATGCTCACCGCTGCCTGCCGCCTGGTCAAACCAGCAACCCCACCATTCTCCGCATTCGATCGCGCACTCAACGTAACCGAACCCCGAAACACGAGGTAAGCACCTTACGCTGAATAACTGAAAGTAGATTTCCACCTGATTGAGCCACGATGCGTGGATGGGCGGGTGGACCAGGCGCAGGTTGTTGGACGCGGCCACCCGGGCGCTGGGGTCGGCCAGGGTCTCGGCCAGGGTGAGGCTCTGCTCCAGGTGGCGGCGGGCGGCGTCGGCGGCGAGCCGGTCCGGTGTCGGCGGCCGGGTGGAGCGCGGTCCGCCCGCCCGGCGCGGTCCCCACTGGCTCAGCTTCCAGAGCTCGGGCCGGAAGGGGGGATGGCACTACCGGCAGCTCTTCGAGCTGACCCGCCTGGACGAGGCGATCGCCATCTACGGCACCGAGGCGGACGCCGCTCGTCGCCGCGGACGGGCGCTGAGCCGGTGACGGCGGACCCGTGACCCGGCGCCATCCCACAGATGCTGTAATACGGAAAAACTAGGCATCTTTCCCGGGTTGCTCTTTAGCCTCCTACCGCTTGAATGGGGCGGTCATCATGGCCGTTCCCGCAACAGCAGATCGCCACACGCGGGAATGGTCGTCAGCGTCAAGCACCGCAGCGGAGCCTGCATGCGAGCCGGTCCTCTGTCCCGGGCGCCGGCTGGCTCCATCAGCTTGCGGGCCCGAGGACGGCGGTGCGAGCCGGTCTCGAGCTTCTCTAGCCACTGGTTCAGACGCGCTACCGGGGGGGTTCGTTGATGTCTGCTCACATGTCGCCACCGCAGGACAACGGGTCGACGGACGACGGGTCGACCGTGGCCGTGGTGGGCATGGGTTACGTCGGCTTGCCGACCGCGCTTGCCTTCCATCAGGCGGGCTTCGAGGTGCTTGGGCTCGATACGAGCCCGGCTCGGCTGGCCGCCATCCGGAACGGCGACGTGGACCTTCTGGCCGAGGACCATCTCCGGCTGGGTCTCGCGCTGGACGACGCGGCGCGCTTCCGGCTGACGGCCGACCCTGATGTGCTCGGCCGAGCCGACGCCGTGCTCGTCTGTGTTCCTACCCCTGTGGACCGCCACAACGTGCCCGTGCTCGGCCCGTTGCAGGCGGCCTGCCGGCAGGTCGTCGACCACGCGCGGCCCGGTCAGGTGCTCGTGCTGACCTCGACCTCCTACGCCGGCACCACCCAAGACCTGCTGGTCGCGCCGCTGACAGCCCGGGGCTTCCGGGTCGGCGCCGACCTGCACGTGGCCTTCGCACCCGAACGTGTCGATCCCGCCAACGCCCGCTTCCCCCAGGAGCAGGTCCCGCGCGTGGTCGGTGGGGCGACGCCCGTCTGCTCGGCGGCCGCGACCCGGCTGCTCGCCACGATCACCCGGAACCTCCACCCGGTCGGTTCGCCCGAGGCCGCCGAGCTGGTGAAGCTGCTCGAGAACACCTTCCGGGCGGTGAACATCTCGCTCGCCAATGAGATCGCCGAGGTGTGCCGTCATCTCAGGCTGAACCCGATCGAGGTGATCGACGCCGCTGCCACGAAGCCCTACGGGTTCATGGCGTTCTATCCCGGGGCCGGCGTCGGCGGCCACTGCATCCCCGTCGACCCGCACTACCTGCTGTGGCGCACGCGGGCCACTGGGCTGCAGCTGCCGGTGGTCGAGGCCGCGATGGCGGAGATCGCCGTGCGCCCCGCCCGGGTCGTGACCGAGGCCCTGGAGCGCCTGTCGACCGACGGGCTGGGGCTCGGAGGCGCGCGGGTGCTCGTGGTGGCCTACAAGCCTGGGGTCGAGGACCTGCGCGGTACGCCCGCCCTCGACGTGTGGCGGGGGCTGGCCGTACGCGGCGCGCGGGTCAGCTACTTCGACCCGTTCGTGCCTCGGCTGGTGCTGGACGGGGTGGAGCACCGGAGCGAGGCCATCGTCGAACCCGACGCCTACGACCTCGTGATCGTTTGCACGCGCCATCCCGAGGTGGACTACGGCGCGCTGTTGGCAGCACGCAGGCTCCTGGACTTCACCTACCGCGCGGTGCCCGAGCCCGCAGGCGCGGCCGCGCTCGCGGAGTGAGCGGGATGCTGCTGCAGGGGGCAGTGCTGACGGTCCTGGTAAGCCTTTTCCTGTTCACGCTCCTGGTCGGCTTGGGCCTGGCCTGGGAGAGCGGCCGGGAGTGGTTGCCGTACCTGATCCGGGAGTGGCCCGCCTCGTCGGTGGGCCGTCCTTCGGCGCCCGTCCGCATCGGCGGCATCACGATGCTGCTCGGGGTGCTGTCGCTGATCGCCTGGCACGTGGTCCGCAAGACCACGCAACTCCATCTCGACACCCCGACCGCGGTGTACACGGTCGTGATCTCGAGCTATGTGCTCTCGCGGTTCGTGCTCGCGGCGTTCTACCGGTCGCCCAAGCACGCCGGCCTCGAGCCGGCCTGCGCCGTGATCGTGCCCGCCTACAACGAGGGGGAAGCCGTGGCCCGCACGATCCATGCGCTCATGGCGCTGGACTACCCAGCCGACAAGCTCGAGGTCGTAGTGGTCAACGACGGGTCGACCGACGACACCTGGGGGCACATGAGCCTGGCCGCCGGTACGTACCCGGACCTGCGCCTCGGGCCATGCCACGACTCGTGCGGAGCCGACTGCCCGCCGGGCCAGTGCGACTACTGTGACTGGCGCTTCCACGACGCCCCGCGCAGCCGGATACGCTGCATCGACCTGGGCTCCAACCAAGGGAAGCGCGCGGCCATGGCGGCCGGGATCAGGGCGACCTCGGCCGAGATCCTCGTGTTCGTCGACTCCGACTCTGTCCCCGCGCGATGTGGGGTGCGCAGGCTCGTGCAGGGCTTCGCGAACCCCAGGGTGGGCGCGATCAGCGGGTTGACCTACGTTCGCAACGCCACCGCCAACATGCTCACCCGCATGCAAGCGGCCCGCTACTACGTCTCCTTCCAGCTGCTCAAGGCGGCCGAGAGCACGCTCGGGGCGGTGGCTTGCTGCTCGGGCTGCTTTGCGGCATACCGCCGGTCGGCGGTGGTCGGGCTCCTCGATCGTTGGGAGCACCAGCGCTTCCTCGGCGTCGAGTGCACCTACGGCGATGACCGGGCGCTCACCAACATGGTGCTGCGCTCGGGCTGGGTCACCCGCTACGACGCCCGTGCTGAGGCCTGGACCGACGCGCCCGACCGCTACCGCAAGTTCTTCAAGCAGCAGCTGCGCTGGAAGAAGTCGTGGGCGAGGGAGGGCCCGATCCTGCTCTCCCACATCTGGCGCACCCGCACCCGCGCGGGGAGGAGACCCTGCCCCAGTGGCACGCCCGAGTGGAGGCTGACCTTGCGCGCAGCCAGGCATTCTTCCGCCGCGTGCTCGGCCGGCCGGTCAGCGCGTTCGCGTTCCCCTTCGGCGCCGCGGACCACCCCACCAACGATCCCGCCATCCCCGAGCAGATCAGCCGGGTGCTGCGACGCGCCGGCTTTCGGCTGGCCTTCGCCAGCGAGGCCGTGCCCCGGAAGCAGGGAGAGCTGGAGATCCCGGTGATGCACGGCGCCGACCGCCACCGGCTCCCCAGGGTCACGGTCACCAGCGACCTCACGCCGCTCGACTTGCTCAACACGCTGCGCAGGTCGGCTCCCGACCCGATCACCCCGGATCTCACCCTGCTCCACTGGGCCGGCAACGACGCCACCTGCGCGCCCAACCGCGACCCGGTCCAGCCGACCGCGCTGGTCGTCTCGGCCACCGGGTACGGGCGTTGCGCGGCTCCGGTGAACCCGGTGCAGTGGACCGACTACCGCCTGACCACCGACGTCATGGGAGTCGACCGGATGGCCACGGCCTTCGTCGGGGTGCGAGCGCGCATCACGCCCGGAAGCCGGGGCCGCGCCGAGGTGGTGCTCGGCGAAGCGGTCATCAGGGTGCGCGAGCAGATCGGCCGGCGGGTCCGGGTCCTCGCGGCCAGGTCGCTGCGACCGGGCGAGGACCATCACGTCGAGGTCACGGTGGAGGGCAGGCGGCTGACCGTCCGCGTCGACGACCTCACCCCGATGGTGGCCATGCTCGACCCAGCCCTGGACCGGGGCGCGGTCGACTTCGGCCTGGCCGCCCGAGGCGCGCAGACGCTCACGTTCGTCGCTCCCCGCCTCATCGATCTCCGCAAGCCCTGACCGTCAGGCGCTGCCGGACAGCGCTGCCCGTCCGCCACCCAGGAGGAACTCGATGGACACCATCCCGCGGCGTCAGCGCTGGCTGGCCTTCGTGCTACCGCTCGTGCTGCTCGGCGGACTCGCTGCGGTCACGGGACGGGCAGACGCCGATCCCGCCCAGACTGTCGTGTCGCTCACGTTCGACGACGGGAACGCGGACCAGTACAACGCGCGACCGATCCTCTCCAGTCACGGCATGCACGGCACCTTCTTCGTGAACTCCGGCCGGATCGACACGACGTCGGGCTTCCTCACCCTGCCGCAGCTCCAAGACCTCGCCGCCGACGGCAACGAGATTGGCGGACACACCGTGCAGCACGCCGACCTCCCCGCCCTCGATTCCGACGAGGCCAAGCGGGAGGTCTGCAACGACCGGGCGAACCTGTTCGACTGGGGCTTCCAGCCGACCAGCTTCGCCTACCCCTACGGGCACGCGAACGGCCTCGTTGAGCAGATCGTGGCCGGCTGCGGCTACAACTCGGCACGGCAGGTCGGTGACATCCTCTCGCCCGCCAGCGGCGGATGCTCCGGTTGCCCGTTCGCCGAGACGATCCCACCAGCCGATCCGTACTACACACGCGCTCCGGACTCGGTGGACAGCACCTGGACGCTCGGCGACCTCCAGACGCTGGTCACCGATGCGGAGAGCCACGGCGGCGGGTGGGTCCAGCTCATCTTCCACCACGTCTGCAACGGCTGCGCGACCTCCCACTCGGTCACGCCGGAGAACCTGGGTGCGTTCCTGGACTGGCTGCAGCCCCGCGCGGCCCGGGGCACGACCGTCCGAATGGTCCAAGAGGTCGTCGGCGCTGCGGTGCAGCCCCCGGTGCCGGGTCCGGTGCCTCCAGCCGGCCAGCCGCTGCAGAACCCCTCCCTGGAGGCCGATGGCAACGGGGACGGTACGCCCGACTGCTGGTCGGCTGGCATGTTCGGCAACAACGCAGCCACCTGGACCAGGACGTCGGACGCGCACAGCGGCGGCGATGCTCAGCGAGTCGACATCACCGCATACACCTCTGGCGACCGTAAGCTGGTGGTCTCGCAAGACCTCGGCGCCTGCTCCCCGACCGTGGCCCCCGGCCACCGTCAGCTCCTGACCTCGTGGTACAAGAGCACAAGACCAACCCAGTTCGTCGTCTTCTACCGGGATCAGGCTGGCAAGTGGTTCTACTGGGCGTCGAGCCCGATGTTCCCGGCCTCCGGCACCTGGACCCAGGCGAGATGGACCACGCCGGGTGTCCCGAGCCAGGCCGCGGGTCTGAGCTTCGGGCTGAACCTGGCCGCCGTCGGCTCGCTCACTACTGACGACTACGCTCTGGCCGACGCCGGGACAGCGCCACCCACGGTTCAGACGGCTGTGGGGGACAACCCGTCGCTCGAGACCGACAACAACGCCGACAACGTCCCCGACTGCTACCAGCTCGGCGCGAGCGGTGCCAACACGGCCGCGTGGACCAGGACGTCGGACGCCCGCAGCGGCGGCTACGCCGAGCGCGTCGACATCACCACCTACGCCTCCGGCGACCGTAAGCTCGTGATGAGGCAGGACGCGAGCGGCTGCGCACCCGTGGTCATCTCGGGCCACAGCTATCAGCTCAGCGCGTGGTACAAGGGTGGGCCTGCCCGGTTCGTGGCGTACTACCGTGACGCTGGCGGGGCGTGGCGCTACTGGACCCAGAGCCCCATCCAGGCCGCCCAGGGGAGCTGGACCCAGGCCGCCTGGACGACGCCAGCCATACCCGCGGGAGCGACAGCCCTGAGCTTCGGGCTGAACCTCGCTCAGGTGGGCTCGCTCACGACCGATGACTACGCGATCGGAGACTTCACGCAGGGACTCCAGCCGCAGACCGCGACGTCCGCCACAGACGGAGACGGTAGCGCCGCTGACTGAAGGAGGATCGCCAGCGACCGCAGGGACCCGTCGGAGGGACGCGGGGTGGCCTGCGTCAGTCGGGGACGCGGCGCTGCTCGGCCTCGTCGGCGGCGGCGATGGCCCGGGCCACGAGGGGCGGGGGCATGTGGCCGTAGGAGAGCACCCGGTCGTGGAAGCGGCGGAGCCGGAACGCGTCCCGCAGGCGTGCCTGGGAGTCAGCCCGCAGGCGCTCCAGCTCGAGGCAGCCGACCAGGTAGCCGAACGGCTGGGTCGGGCTCATCGTGTAGCGGGCGACCTCCGTGCGCGCGGTCGGCTCGGCCAGCCGGCCGACCGACATGGCCCGCTCCACGGCCGCCTCGTAGGACAGCTCCCCGGCCGAGAGCTGCATGTCGAGCACGATCCGGAGGGCGCGGAACAAGCGCATGGAGAGCTGGGCCAGGCGCGCCTCGTCGCCGTAGTAGCCGACGTCGGCCATGAGCTGCTCGGTGTACAGGCCCCAGCCCTCCTGCATGACCGGGGAGCGGACCGCGCGCCTGGTCAGCGACTCGAGCCGGTTGACGCTGCTGATCTGCAGGTGGTGGCCTGGGTAGCCCTCGTGGGCGGCGATCGCCGGGATGGCGGCCCAGCTGTGGTCGCGGAGCCCGGCCTCCTCCGACGGCGGCGTGACCCAGAAGTACCCCTGCTGCCAGGCGTCGAACGGCCCGGACGCGAAGTACGCGGCGAAGCCCAGCACCTCGCGCAGGAACTCGGGCGTGGCCTCGACCAGCGCGCCCGCCTCCGGGTTGCTGGCAAGGTCGTGCTCGAACACGAACTGCTCGAGCCGGTCCAGCTCCTTTCGGTAGGCCGGCAGCAGCTCGTCCTGGGAGGGGTGGCGGTCCTTCACCTCCTCCAGCGTGGCCGACCAGTCGCGCGACCCGAGCTTGCCTGCCTGCTCGGCGAGCGCGTCGGTGGCGTCGGCGATCTGCGTCTCGCCGAGCGCGACGAACCCGGCCGGCGGGATGTCGAAGCAGTGCACCTCGCGCAGCTTGCGGGCCAAGGCCTGCTCGCCGATGGCGAACGGGGCGTCGTCGGCGAAGCGCCGCGCGTGCTCGGTCTCGAGCCAGCCGGCGAACTCCTCCAGGGCGGTGGCCGCCTTGCCGGCCGCCGCCTCGACCCGGCCGGCGAGCCGGGTGCCAGCGGCCACGGCACCCAGCGTCCCGGTCAGGAAGCCGGCGCCGCCCCGGGCCGCCCCCACCGCCATGCGGCGCCACAGCAGCGGGCAGGGCTCGTCCAGCAGCTCCTCGGCCTGGGCCAGGAACCGGGGCGCGGCCTCCAGCCGGAGGGCGACGTTGCCGAGCCGCTCCTCCAGGGGCGCGAACTCGCGCGCGACGAGCAGCAGGATCGCGCTCGGGACGGCGGTCGCCGCCTCGAACGGGTTGCGCCGCCAGGGCCGCTCCACCTCTTCCACGAGCAGGTGGTTGGCGAGCTGGGCGGCCAGCGCGTCGCGGTCGGCGGCCTCCTCGGGCGAGCCGGGGACGACCGCGGCGACCTCGGCGCGCAGCTCGGAGAGCCTGCGCGTGAACACGTCCAGCCGCTCGGCGGTGACCTCGTCGAGGCGGTCGTCGTGGAGGTGCACCCCGTAGAACGTGGCGGTGATCGGCGAGGCGTCGAACAGGATGTCGAGGTAGCGGCGGGACAGGCGGTCGACGGTCTCGGCCACGGGCACGCTCCTTCAAGGTCAGGGTTCGCACAGCGTAGCGGGTCAAGCCTTCCCGGCCGGGCGTGCGTGGCGGGCTGACCGGTGCGGCCCTGGCGCAGCCGCCGAGGGCCTGCTGCACCCGCGCCTCGGTGACCACGTCCAGGGCGCTGGTCGCCTCGTCCAGCACGGCGGGGGTCGCTGATCTGGCTCAGGCCGAGGCGGGCACGAGTTCGGTCAGCAGCTGCTGGACGCGGCCGTCGATCTCGTCGCGGATGGCCCGGACCTGCTCGACCGGCTTGCCCGCGGGGTCCTCAAGCTCCCAGTCCTCATAGCGCTTGCCCGGGTAGATCGGGCAGGCGTCCCCGCAGCCCATGGTGATGACCACCTCGGCGGCCTTGACGAAGTCGTCGGTCAGCGGCTTGGGGAACTCCCGCGACAGGTCGATGCCCCACTCGTCCATCGCCGCGGCCACCGCCGGGTTGATCTGGTCGGCCGGGGCGCTGCCGGCCGAGCGCACGTGCACCCTGCCGTTGGCGTGGTGGTCCAGCAGGGCGGCGGCCATCTGGGAGCGGCCGGCGTTGTGGACACAGACGAACAGCACCTCGGGGACGTCCTTGATGATGGCTCCTTCGGCTTGGCCGAGAGCGCGCAGCCGCTCCCGGGCGAAACGGTGCACGAACAGGGGGATGAAGTCGACCACCCGCGCGCCCGACAGCCGGTCGATGGACTCGTCAACGAACCGCTCGATGGTCTCCAGCGAGAAGATGCCGCGGAACTCCTCGTGCAGGGCCTCGATGGAGCGGGCGAAGGTGGCGCGGCTGGTCGGGTCGAGCTGGCCGGCTGGCATGGCGGAGCCTCCTTGGCGGGCAGGCGGCCGGGCAGGGGTCGGCGGGGCGGCGTCGGCGCCGGGCACAAGGCGCCGGCAGGCAGCGCCGCTTGGGGAGCGAGCAAACAGCCCCAGCGTGGCGGCAAGGCGAACCAGGGCGGTCGGGCGGAGCCGGTAGTAGGTCCAGTACCGGTAGCGCTCGGCCTCGATCAGGCCGGCCTGGCGGAGCACCTTGAGGTGGTGGCTGACCAGCGGCTGGGCGACACCCAGCTCCTCGGCCAGGTGGGCGACACACAACTGCTCGGTGGCCAGCAGCTCAACGATCCGCCAGCGCAGCGGCTCCCCGAGCGCCCGGGCCAACTCGACCGGGACCGTCTCGGAGCCAACAGCGGGCGATGCAGCGGAGGAGATCGCAGTAGAGGTCACCAGATCAATGTAGGTTGATCTAAGCGCCGAGGCAAGTGCGCCACAGCGCCTGGTTCCGCTCTCGGTTCTCCTGGCGACTCACATTGGTGGTTCACGCGTGGGGTGGGGTGGGGTTGGGGAGCCAGCGGGCGAGGTAGTGCCCGAGCCCGTCGAGGTCGGTGCCGCCACAGCGGTAGCCGATGTGATGGTCGGGTCGGATGAGGTAGTGCGCGGTGTCGCTCACACCGAGCCGCCTGAACGCCTGCCCGTCGAGGTCGTGCAGGGCGCCGGGAGCGGCCTCGCGGGTCAGGTGGTGCACGGCCAGGAGATTGGCGTGGCGCTCCCGCACGGCGGTGAGTCGGCTGGTGTTCCAGCTGCCGGGCGGGCCGCACAGCAGCAGGTGGAAGCTTGGCGCGGCCAGTGCCGCGCCAAGCCAGCACACCTGCCCGTCTCGGGCGATGCGCGCGTCGGGCAGCCGGTCGCCGGCCTTCGGCCCTCGGCGCAGCGCCGGGCGGCCTTCCTGGACAGCCGGGCTGTGCCGGTAGCTGATGCCCAGCTGGGCGACCGTGCGAAAGCCGTACCCCAGTGCTCTGTCAACCCGCAGTGCCAGAGGCAGCACTCGCGGCACCACCTGGGTGCGCAGCGCGCGGACCAGCGGGTTGGTCGAGGTCGCGACCGAGAATGCGCGGTCGGTGAACCGGACCACGAAGCGGCCGACGGGGCGGCGTTCGGCGTCGTAGGAGTCCAGCAGGTCCTCGTCGGCCACGCCGCGGGCGGCCAGGGCGAGCTTCCAGCCCAGGTTCCAGGCGTCCTGGATGCCGGTGTTCATGCCCTGGGCGCCGGCCGGGCTGTGGACGTGGGCGGCGTCGCCGGCCAGGAAGATCCGCCCGGCCCGGTAGCGGCTGGCGTGGCGGTGCGCCAGCCGGAAGTAGGTCAGCCAGGCGGGGTCGCGCAGCCGCAGCCGGCCGCCGGTGAAGGCGTCCGCCAGCGCCTGGAGTTCCTCCAGCGAGGGCTGTGCCGGCTCCCGCTCGCCACCGCGGAGGGTCGGGTGCATGCCCAGCATCCGCCAGCTCGCGGGCCGGCCCAGCGGGAAGAAGAACAGGATGCCCGTCTGGCCGAGGTAGGCGTAGGCGGTGTCGCGGTCCAGCCCGCCGTCGACCTCCAGGTCGGCGAGCGCGAACGTCTGCGGGTAGGCGCCGCCCGCAAACGGGATCCCGGCGCCACGTCGTACGGTGCTGTGGGCGCCGTCGCAGCCGGCCAGGTAGCGGGTGCGCACCTGCTCGGTCCGCCCGTCACCGTGGCGCAGGGTGCACGTGACGGCTTCGGCGCCGGCGTCGAAGGCGACCAGTTCCACGCCCCGCTCGACGCGGACGCCTCCGGCGGCCAGGTGGTCGTGCAGGACGGCCTCGGTCTCGGCCTGGGAGACGAACAGCAGGAAGGGGTAGGCGGTGTCGGTCAGGCCGAGACCGAACAGCCGGACCCGCACGGCGCGGTCGCCGGCATGGAGCTGGACCCAGACCGCGTCGTTGCCGCGCGCGACCAGCTCCTGGGCGACCCCCAGTCCCCGCAGCACCTCCAGCGTGCGTGGTTGGACGGCCAGGGCGCGGGACTCGTGGACGCGGTCGGGCTGACGGTCGACGATGCGGGAGGTCGCACCGAACGCCTGGAGCTGGGCGGCCAGGGTGAGGCCGGTCGGTCCGGCGCCGACGACAAGGACGTCGAGCCGCTCCCCGCCGGGGTCGTCGATCATCGGGGTCGTATCCTTGGCTGTCGTGGCGGCGCTGTCATGGCTGGACCAGCACGACGCCGGCGCCGCCGTCGACCTCGACCAGCTGGCCGTCGCGGAGGCGGGTGGTGGCATCCGCGGTGGCGACCACGGCGGGGATGCCGTACTCGCGGGCGACCAGGGAGGCGTGGGCGGCCAGGGTGCCGCCGTCGGTGACGACCGCGGCGGCGCGGGCGAACAGCGGCGTCCACGCTGGTGCGGTGGCCTGGGCGACCAGCACCTCGCCGGGTTGGAACCTGGGGAAGTCGTCTTGGCCGTGCACCACGCGGACCGGGCCGGTGGCACGGCCGGGGCTGGCCGGTTGCCCGATGATCGCGTCCTCGGGCGCCGGGCTGGTGGTGCGCACGGCGTCCACGGCGGCCAGGAGCTCCTTGACCATCAGCCGGGGTGGCCGGCCGATGGCCAAGGGGGCGAGCAGGCGCCGCTGCCGCTCCCAGGTGCCACGGCGCCGGTTGACCAGATCCTGCAGGGATGCGCGGGCATCAAGCTCGGCGCGGGTGAGGAAGAACACGTCCTCGGCCTGGTCGATGGCGCCGTGGGCGTGGAGGGTCTCGCCCAGGCGCAGCGCGCAGCGGCGCAGCAGCGGCCAGCCGAGGGTGAAGTGGCGGGCTTGCTGCTCGCGGATGGTGGCGTAGCGCTGGGCGACCTCCAGCAACGCCTGGAACCGCGCCTGCAGCTGCGGCCGGACGGCGAGCGCCGCCGCGCACTGGGCGGTGAGGGCCTCGCGCCGGGCGGCCAGGTCGCGGTGCCGGTCGGATGAGCGGGGCGGCTGCCAGCCCAGCTCCCCGGCGGTCGGGTGGGCCCAGTCGACGCTCTGGACCGCGTAGGCGGGCAGGTCGGGTTGGGTGCCGGGCAGCCCGGCGAGCAGGTGCTGGACGCTGGTGTCGACCGTGGCGGCCAGGTGCTGGCGGTAGAAGCTGGCCAGGGCGCCTTCCATCTTCCACGCCGAGCCGCCCACCACCGCCAGGGACCACAGCTGCTCGCCGGCCATGGCACCGACCTGGTCGATGATGCCGGCCAGCTGCTCGGGTGAGGCGGTCTCGACCTGCTGCTCGCCCGCCTGGACCAGCCGCTGGTAGCGGGGCAGCAGGTCCTGGCGCCACTGCTCAGCGAGGCGTGCCAGCAGGTGCCGGTCGGCGGCGACCGGGTCGCGGGCTGGACCGAGCACCGCGTAGCGCATGAACCGCACCAGCCGGCCGCGGCCGTGCAGAAGGGCGGCAAGGACTGCGCGTGGCGACAGCCGTGGGGTGGCGATGTAGTACCAGCCGTTGATCGCGGCGTACGGGAACGGCAGCATCCCACCGACGCGGTCGCGCGTGGCCTGCAGCTCGCCGTGGTCGATTCGTTCCAGCAGCCAGTCGGCAAACAGCGGGGTCATGGGCTCGGGCAGCCACTCACCAAGGCGGAAGTTGCGCATCCAGTACCCCGGGGCGGGCGGCGTCCACGCGACCGGGTCGGGCAGCGCCGTCATCGGCCGTGCCTGCAGCAGCCACAACCCACCGTCGGTGCGGGTGGTGTCGTCGGTGAGGCCGGTGTCGTTGGTGATGGCCCACTCCAGGTCCTGCGGGGTGGCGAGGTGGGCTTGGACGCGGCGGGCCAGCGTGGCGACCTGGCGGGCCTGGTCGGCGTTGATTGCCTGCTCCGCCGCGCGGGTGCACCTGGCGTGCCCGTCGCGGACGACCCACTGGTCGCCGGTGGCCTCACCGGAGACCAGCCGCTCGCCCAGCCCGCGCACGGCGTTGAGTACGACCTCGCCGCGGTCGCCGGTCAGCGGGTTGGCCGTGAAGGCGACCCCGGCCGCGTCGGCCGCCACCATGACCTGGACCAGGACCGCCATTCCCGACCCGGACGAGTCCGCTGCGGCTGCCTGGGGGTGGGCCTGCCGGTAGGCCGACACACGTGCCGAGGCGGCCGAGTCGATGACATGTCGCACCGCCTCGGGCAGCTCGTCGAGACCGACGTCCAGGACGGTCTCGTACTGGCCGGCGAACGACGCGCCCCCAAGATCCTCGGCAGTGGCTGAGGAGCGTACCGCGAACCGCTGGCCTTGCCCGCCCGCCAGCTTCTCGGCCGCCCTTGACAGGCGCGCACATGCCTGGTCCCAGTCCGCCTCGGCGGCCGCGGTCACCACCACCCCGGCCGGTACCGGGAAGCCGGCCCCGGCCAGGTGGGCGAGGTTGGCCGCCTTGGTTCCCAGCAGGGCCCGCGCCTTGGCAGGGTCGAGGCGGGCGGCCTCGGCGAGGCTGACGACCGGCGCAAGCATGTCAGGCTCGACCTCGTGGGGCTGCGTCTGTGGCTGGGTCTGGGGCTGTTCGGCCATCGTGCTTGCTCCTTGACCTCGATCCGCGCTGTGCGCGCTGGTGGTGCTGGCCTTCGCCGGGGGTCATGGCCCGCAGCCACATCCCGACCAGCTCGTCGACGACCTCCTCCAGCTGCAACGGCACCCGGCGGCCACGGCCAGACTGGAACCCGGCAGGCGGCCGGGACAGCAGGTGCATCACGACCGGGCCGGCCAGGGCCTGCACCGCCAGGACCGGGTCCATCTGGCGCAGCCGGCCGGCCGCCATCTGCTCGGCCAGGTAGCCTGCCACCAGCGGAAGGGTGCGCATCGCGTGGGCCGCACCCTCCTCGGAGTCGGCGTGGCGGTCGGGATCACTCCGGGAGAACTCGAACAGCAGCTGCAGCAGCAGGCCGACGTGGCCGTCCATGGCGGCGGCCATGGCGTGGGCGACCGCGGGGATGACCTCGGCCGGTGGCCGGTCACCCATGGTCTCCAGCACGGCCGCGATCGGCTCGAAGGGTGAGAAGCGCCGGACCAGCTCGGCGAACAGCGCGACCTTGCCGGGAAACAGCCGGTACAGGGTGGCGCGGGAGACCCCGGCGGCGGCGGCCAGCTCGTCCATGGACAGCTCGGCCAGGCCGTGCCGGCCGACCAGCTCCAGCGCCGTGTCGAGGACGCGGCTGCGCACGGTCGGCAGCGGCTCGAGGCCAAGCTCCTGGAGCAGGTTTTGCTGGCTGCCGAACAGCCGGTACAGGGTGGCGCGGGAGACCCCGGCGGCGGCGGCCAGCTCGTCCATGGACAGCTCGGCCAGGTCCTGGCCTTGGCGGGCGTGTCCGCCGCCGGCGAAGGCCGCGAGGACCTGCTGTCTGGTGATCATCGGTGGCGGCATGAGACTATACTAGACGAGATGTCGCTATCCATCTAGTATCTAATGGGTCACAGCTACCCGCGTCTGGGCGTCTACCAGCTGACCGGATCGGGACGTCGAATCCCTGCGCATGCCCCACGGTGAACGGTGTCGGTACGCCGTGTGCGGCAGCATCGCATGCACGGTTACGGGGTAGCTGGCGAGGCGAAGTCGCCTGACCAGCGGCCTACCCTACCGACGAGCTCACTGGCCACGTCCGAGCTTGCGTAGCCCACAGGGAGCAGCGCACCGGAGCGGCTGCACCCGTCTGGGCGCAGCCGCTCCGGTCGAGCATCGTGGGGTCGGCCCACGCTCCTAGCCCTGGTACTCACCGCAGAGGATGTTCTCCTGCGCCTCGCGCGCGTCTTCCCTGGCCTTCTGCAGGTCCTCGGCGCGCTCCCGGGCCGCCTCCTGGGCCGGGGTCTCCCTGGCCTCGCGCAGCTTCTCCTGGGCCTTGGTCAGGTCCTCGGCGCGCTCCCGGGCCGCCTCCTGGGCCGGGGTCTCCTGCGTCTTGCGCAGGTCCTCCCGGGCCTTGGCCAGGTCCTCGGCCCGCTCCCGGGCGTCCCTGGCCGCACACGTGGCCGGCACGCTGTTCGCCTTCGGGGTGACCGGCGCGGGAACCGCGGCCTGGGTTGCCGGCTCGTTGACCTCTGCCGCCTCGGTCGTGGTCGCCATCTCCTGGCCGGCGAGCACCACCGGCCGGCTTGTCGGGTAGGACTTGCCGGTCTGCGACATGGCGACCGCTCCGGCGGCGACGACGAAGATCGCCGCGAGCCCGACGGCCACCGTGGACTTGCGGACCGCGCCGAACCGCGACGGCTTCACAACCGGACGCTGCTGCTGCCCGATGGCCGGGTACTCCCTGGTGGGCTGCTCGTTCCTGGTGGGCTCCTGGTTCATGGCCCTCTCCCTTCCCTTTGGCTCTCCACCGAGCCGCGGTCGAACGCTTCTGAGCGTCGAACTTTCATGAGCAACGCCAGGGTCGCTCAGGGAGCACGCCGTGCCTAGCAACCCCAGGGGTCACAACGGGCGCTCCGAGGTGTGGAGTCGACCCACCCTAGGTGAGCCCGTGGAGTGCGGAAATGCGTTCATGCAGCTCACACGGCATCCAACAAGCACGTGCTGCGACACTGCGGTCATGACCTGAAGGGTGCGCAAAGGGCGCAACCAAGCCCACTCGCTGTGTCGCGTGCAGCGCGACCCCCAACCGCGCGCACGTTGCTGCGCTGCGTCCTCGCAGTCGCGCTTGTCGGTCTTGACCGGGGTGGTCGGTGAGGCGGATGCGGGCCGAGCTTCGGGTTGGCCGCAGGTGGCTGGTGGGGGAGCTGGCCCGGCTGGGGCTGCGAGCCTGACCGGGGTCGCCACCCGTTGCCGCCGTTGGTCGGCGGAGACGGGGCGGCGACCGCGGGCTGGCTGCTGAGCGCGAGGACAGCGGCGGTGACCAGCACGAGTGGCCACAGAACGGCGGTGATTCTTGGGCGTCGAGTGTTCCGCCGATCATGCCACGTCCGGTCCGACGTGGGTGTCGACGTCGTAGTGGGCGCTCGTACGATCACGCTCGACCAGGAACCGCTCGTCCTCGGGATAGAAGACGGCGGTCTCATAGTCGTCGCCCGCGAAGGCCTTGACGGCCTCCAGCGAGTCCCAGAGCGTGAACATCATGAACTCGGTCCGGTCATCGACATTGCGCCGAAGCATCCAGACGCCGCGGTTGCCGGGAGTCTTCGCATAGCCGGCCACGCCGGTTTGTTGCATGTACTGGGCGTACGCGTCACCGTCTTGTCTGCGGACGGAGCCCTTCCAGATTCGAGCGATCATCGTTCCTCCTCAGCTTCGCACTTGGCCGGTCGTTGGTGGGGGGGACACGGTAGGTGCTTGGAATCCAGGCAGCGTGTCCCGAACGTTCCTGCCTGGGGCTGGCGAGGTGCCCGCCGCGGCTACGCGCGGGTCAGGAGGTAGGAGATGTCCCTCCCATGAAACACTCCAGGGGTCTTGAGGGTGGCTGTTGCGTTGTCGCGGGGCTCTGGACGAAGAAGGGCTTGCCGCGGTGCGCGAAGCCAAAGGCGCGTGGTAGACCGAGGTGCGCGTGGGGTGACGGCGCGGCGCCTTTCTACCGCAGCAGCCCAACTCCCGCGCCCGAGCAACGGCCTGGACGCGGTTGGCCACCCCGAGCTTGTCCAGGATGTGGGTGACCTGCCGCTTGACCGTGTCCAGCGTGAGCACCAGCTCCTCGGCGATCGTCTGGTTTGGGTTTGCCGGCGGCCAGCAAGGAGGATCGACATGCGCTTTCGTACCACCATCCAGCAGGGCGGCAAGACCGCGACCGGCATCCAGGTTCCCGAGGAGGTCGTGGAGGCCCTCGGGTCGGGCAAGCGGCCCGCGGTCAGGGTCACGATCAACGGCTACACCTACCGCAGCACCGTGGCGGTGCTGGGCGGGGTGTACATGGTGGGCGTCAGCGCGGAGAACCGCGCCGGCGCCGGGGTCGCCGGCGGCGACGAGGTCGATGTCGAGATGGAGCTCGACACCGCCCCGCGCGAGGTGACCGTCCCGGCCGATTTCGCCGCCGCCCTCGATGCCGAGCCTGCGGCCCGGCGCACGTTCGACAGCCTTTCGTACAGCAACAAGTCCTGGCACGTGCTGCAGGTCGCCGGAGCCAAGACCGACGAGACGCGGCAGCGGCGCATCGCCAAGTCGGTCGGCATCCTGAAGCACGGCCGCGCCCGCTGAGCGGCGGGCGCGCCATCACCCCCTTTTATGAGAAAGGCCCTCTGAGCAGGTGGGCCAGCTGGTCGACCTCGGTGCCCGTCCTGGCCATCGGCGCTCGGGGCGCAAGGTGCTGACCTTGGTCCACGCGCTCCTGGCCGGGGCGGATCCCCAACCGACACCGGCCACCGTTGTTGTTCTGAGTGCATACGTCAATCTTCGTATGCCGAGTGCCGCGCTCACGCTGACGACTGCGTAGCCGTCGCGCGCCGAGCATGGTGGCATGACACAGCTACTGGTCGAGACCACGAACCTGACGAAGCGGTACGGCCGTCGCGCCGTGGTGAACCACGTCGGGTTGCAGGTGCGCGGGGGTGAGGTCTACGGCTTTCTCGGCCCCAACGGCGCGGGCAAGACGACCACGCTGCGCCTCCTGCTCGGCCTGGTCCGGGCGAGCTCGGGCACCGCACGCGTGCTCGGTGCCGCGCCGGGTGATCCCGCTGTTCGCCGGCGCGCTTGCCCTGCTGATCGGCGTGCTGGCCACCGGTGGGGAGTACGGGTGGGACACCGTGAAGGTCCTGCTCACCCTGGGGCCACGAGGTTCGTGGCGGCCTCGGCGGTGCTGATACGCCGCCGGGACGTCGCCTGATCCTCAAGACGAGAAGGAGGAAACAATGAATGCGCAGAGCACATTGTCCGGGCCACGGACGGCGACGGTTGTGGGCCTCGTGGCCGGTGCCCTGGGGATCGCGATCCTGTGGGCGTCGGGAGTCAAGTTCCCGGTCTACCCGCCGCCGGGGATCGTCATCCTGCTGGCCGGCGCAATCTTCGTCAGACTGGCCTCGTGGCCGTGGGCACCGGCCGTGGGAGCGTTCATGGGGTTGTTCGTCACCGTTGGTTTCGTGGTGAGCGGCGGGCCGCCCAACCTGTTTGGCCGGGACGGAACGAGTGTGCTCATCGGCACCTGGATCCAGCTGATGGGTGTGCTCACCGCCCTGATCGCGGGTGTGATCGCCACGCGGGCCAACTACCGGAAGCCAGCTGAGGCCCGGGAATGAGACCGCGCTGTGGTCAGGACTCGTCAGGACTCGTGAGTCCTGACTGGACCGCGAAGACGACAAGCTGCGCGCGGTCCCTTGCGCGCAGCTTGATCATCGCGCGGCCAACGTGAGTGCGCACCGTTGCCGGGCTGATGAACAGCTCTTGGCCGATCTCCTCGTTCGATCGGCCGGTGGCCACCCAGGCGACCAGTTCCCGCTCCCGCTCGGTCAGCTCATCCAACCCCGGCACCGGCGTGAGCGCCCTGGCCGGCCGCTGGCTGAACATGGTGATCAACCGCTTGGTCACCGACGGGGACAGCAGGGCCTCGCCGGCCGCCACCACCCGGATCGCGCGCACGAGTTCGGCGGGTGCGGCGTCCTTGAGGATGAACCCGCTGGCGCCGGCTTGCAGCGCACGGAACACGTACTCGTCGATCTCGAACGTGGTCACCACGACCACGCGGGTGTCTGCCAGCTTGCTGTCGGCGCTGATCGCCGACAACGTCTCCAACCCGTCCATGCCCGGCATCCGGATATCGAGCAGCAGGACGTCGGGGTGCGTCTCGCGCAGCCGATCGAGCGCCGCCTGCCCGTCCTCGGCCTCGCCAACGACCTCCATGTCCTGCTCGCGATCCACGAGCACTCGCAGGCCCATCCGCACCACGGCCTGGTCGTCGGCCAGCACGACCCGGATCATGTCGCGTCTCCGGCGATTGGCAGGCGCGCGGAGACCCGGAAACCACCACCCGTGCGGGGCTGGGCAACGAGCTCGCCGCCCACGGCCACCACCCGGTTGCGCATCCCGGTGAGCCCCAGACCGGGCCGCACATCCTGGGCACCGACACCCCCATCCAGCACATCCACGACGAGCGTGCCCTGGTCACGGTGCACGCGTACCTCCGCGGTCGTTGGTCCGGCATGCCGCAACACGTTGGTCAAGGCTTCCTGCACCACCCGGTAGGCGACGCGGCCGACGTCCTCGGGCACCGCCACGTCCTCCAGCGAGAGCCGCACCGGCAGCCCCGCGGCGCGCACGCTGTCCACGAGTGCGCCCAGGACTCGCAATCCCTGGCCAGCGGCTGATCCCGTGCCGCCAGTCTCAGCCCCGGTGCGTCGATGGAACGCATCCAGCATCATCCGAAGGTCGCTGAGCGCTTGCACGCTCGTCGACTGGATCGCTTCCAGGGACTCCTTGGCCTGCTTCGGTTGCTCGTCGAAGACCAGCAACGCCACGCCCGCCTGCATCGCCACCGCGGCCAAGCCATGCCCGGCCACATCGTGCACCTCCCTCGCCACCCGCATGCGCTCTTCCAACGCCGCCCTTGCCGCAAGCTCCTGTCGTGCCCGCCGGGTCGCCGCCGACCGAACGTGCACCAGTGCGCCAACCGACCACGGGATGACGAGCCAGCTCGCCCACACGGCGAGCAGCAGCGCCGGTACATCGGCCTGCATGAGGGCGCGGGACAGCGTGGCCGCGGCGGTCGCCGCGACGGCGGCCGCGCATGCAAGCAGCGAGGTACGCAGCCCGCGCAGCCTCGCGACCTCGAACATGGCGAACACCATGCACAGCTGGATCGGCCCGTACGGGTAGCCGATCAGCAAGTAACCGGCGACCAGCGTGACGATCACGCTCAGCGCGGCGACGGGCGCGCGACGCCGCCACGCGAGCGCGACCGCGGCGAGCGTGACGAGCGTGATCGCTCCCACATCCAGCGGCCGTACCTCGTCTTGCAGCGTCGCGGCCACCATGGTGCCGACAAGGACCAGCACAGCGGCAGCGACCGCGATGCCGGCATCCAGCTTCGACGGAACGCCCGTGCCACGCCGGCGACGCGGAGGTGGTTGAGCCACACGCGCAGTATAGGACCCGCTCTCAACACTTCTCAGCCCCGGATCATGCGGAGAGGCCACGCGCGCTTGACGCATCGATGTATAGCGATATAGCTTTTCGGCTATGCATACGTATGTGGTCGTCGACGTCTTCACCGACACGCCGCTGGAGGGCAACCCGCTGGCCGTCTTCACCGCTGGCCGTGCTATCTCCTCCGAGCGGATGCAGCAGATCGCCAGGGAGATGAACCTCTCGGAGACCGTCTTCCTGCTTCCCGCCGAGACCGGCGCCGACGCGCGGGTCCGCATCTTCACCCCGTTCAGCGAGCTGCCCTTTGCTGGGCACCCGACGCTCGGGACCGCCTGGGTGCTCGCCGAGCAGGCGCGCGGAGACGTGATCCGGCTCGAGACCGGCGTCGGCGTGATCACCGTCGAGTTCGAACGAAACGACGGGCGCATCGCCTCCGGCCGGATGCAGCAGCCGATCCCGAGCTGGGCGCCGTACGAGCGCGCCGACGAACTGCTGGCCGCGCTACGCGTCGACTCCTCGCAACTGCCGGTCGAGGCCTACCGCAACGGGCCGCTGCACGTCTACGTCGCGCTCGAGAGCGAGCAGGCGGTTGCGGCGCTCGCGCCGGATCTCGGCGCGCTCGCCAGGCTGCCCGACCTCGGCGTCAGCTGCTTCGCCGGTTCCGGCACGCGCTGGAAGACCCGCATGTTCGCCCCCGCCTACGGCGTCGCCGAGGATCCCGCCACCGGCTCAGCCGCCGGGCCGCTCGCCGTGCACCTGGCACGCCACGGCCGGATCGCGTTCGGGCAGGAGATCGAGATCCGCCAGGGCGCAGAGATCGGCCGCCCGTCCAAGCTCTACGCCCGGGCCGAGGGAGAGGGCGACCGGATCGACAAGGTCGAGGTCGCGGGCTCGGCAGTGGTCGTCGCCCACGGCGAGCTCCTTGTTTGACGCCGAGGTCTTCGGCGCCCTCGCGAGCCCCAGGCGGCTGCAGGTGCTGGAATGGCTGAAGGACCCCCGGGCGCACTTCCCGCCGCAGCGCGACGGCGACCTGGTCGAGGATGGCGTCTGCGTGCTGTTCATCGCCGAGAAGCTCGGCGTCGCCCAACCGACCGCCACCACGCACCTGCAGGCACTTGCGCGCGCGGGGTTCGTCACCTCCAAGCGCATCGGCCAGTGGACGTTCTACAAGCGCAACGACGCCGCGATCGCGGCGCTCAAGCACAGGATCGGAGAGGAGCTGTGATGGAAAAGAACGTGATCACCTCGGCGTCGGCGCCGGCGGCCGGACCATACTCGCCCGGTCTGACGGTCGGCGAGTGGGTGTTCCTCGCCGGCCAGACCGGCGTGGGCGAGACGATCGAGGAGCAGACCGACAACGCGCTCGGCAAGATCGCGGGACTGCTCGACCAGGCAGGCTGCACGCTCGCCGACGCCGTGTCCTGCCTGGTCCATCTCACCGACCTGTCGCTGTTTCAGCGCTACAACGCGGTGTACGAGCGGCGCCTCCCCGAACCGCGGCCCGTACGGACGACCGTGGGCGCCTCGCTGCTGGCCGGCGCGATGGTCGAGATCACGGTCATCGCGCGACGTCCAGCATCGAGCTGACACTCGCCCTGAGCAGCTGGATGGAGCGGCACACCGCGAGGTACGCGAGCTTCGATAGCACCCGGGACGGCCTCCGAAGGGTCGACAACGGCCTCAGCGTACCGAGCTGCCGTCCGGCGCGAACCAGCAGGTAACAGGCCGCATCCGAGTTTACGTACCCTTCAGCATGAACGCGTTTGCGTACCCTTCAAGCCTACCTGGCAGGCGGGAACTGCCGGGGGGCGTGCATCCGACGCTCGGGTGGCGCAGACCAGATGCGAGCGCAAAGCGGCAACCGGCCTCCTCTCAGCTGCACCCATATCGCTGAACGACGCTACCCACGGATATGGCAGTAAACCCAGAAATCTTCGACTTGGCTAGATCAGCCGCTAGGCGCCTGGTCGGTTCCCTGGGGATGGTCGGTTCCCAGCGCGCTGAACGCGGCAGCCGCGTCCGCCACCACCGCCTCCACGTCGGCCGGCTGCGCGGTCTCGCGCTTGGCGTCTTCCAACACCAGCCAGATGTGCCCGGCCACCTCCGTGCGCCGATCCTCGGTCGCTGCGCTGCTACCGACGTCCTTAAGCAGCTGGATCAGGCTGCGGGTGAGCGCCGGCTCCTTGGCCCCGTACCGCCGGATCTGCGCGGTGCCAAGCCGCAGGTAGTCGGCAAACTGCGGCAACGGAGCCGCCACGCGCAGCATCCCCTGCTCGTCGCGGCACAGCCGGTCGCCGAGCCGCCGGCGAGCGAGCAGGCACAACAGCACCGACAGGTGGTGCACCGCCTGGACCGCCGTGTAGGGGTCGTTGACCGCCGGAGACAGCGCCTTGTTGCCGATGTCGACCAGACGGCGCAGGCCGAAGGGGACGTCCTGCAGCATGGTGCGCTCGAACCCGATGTGGACCGCGTCGCGGAGCGCCACCCGCAGCCGCTCGAGATCCGCCGGTGCGTGATCGCCTGATCGCTGCCAGACCCAGGCCAGAGGCGTTCCGGCCACGACGTGCTCGCCCACCATTTTGGCGAGCCGGACGACCAGGTCGTGGCTTGTCGCCGCCTGGACCAGCGCTTCGGGTTCGACGGCCTGGATGTACCCCGAGCCTTCGGACGGGAGGACGACCGCCCAGGCGGGCGGGTCGGGACAGCGCTCCTCCGGCTCCAGGTATCCGGACGGGTCGGGGTAGAGGTCGTCGATGACGCTCTGAGTCTCGCGCTCGACCGTGCTCATGATCGTGTCGATCTGGATCGAGTGGGCCAGGTGGTGGATGTAGTAGACGAGCACACCGACGCTCGCCAGCCCGAGCGCCAACGACCCCGAGACGGCCAGCCGGGGAACAAACGCCTGCTGGCCGGCGCTCTGGACGCCGACGGTGTGCAGCCCTGCGGTGCTGTAGGCGAAGGCGCCCACGAAGATGCTCAGCACCAGCTGCGTGCCGCGGTCGCGCATGAAGTTGCGCAGCAGCCGCGGCGAGTACTGCCCCGAGGCGATCTGCAGGGCGACGATCGTGAGGGCGAACACCAGGCCGGTGACCGTGATCATGGTGGCCGACACCACGATCAGCAGCCCGCGGGCGTCCTCGGGCGTGCCCCGGAAGGCCAGCCCCCGCAGCGGGGAGTCGTCGCCGACCGACACGCGCGACAGCACCGCCCCGGCTGCCAGGAAGGCCACGATCGACACACTGGGCAGGACCCACAGGGCGCCGCGAAGGTAGTCCCAGCGGACACGACGCCGACCGAGCAAGTTCATACCGGCGGCCTCCGGCTCAAGTATGGTTCCGGGCAGAAGCACCACGGCACCGGCGTTGCTGCAAGACGCTCGCCAGCGCCAACTGTGCTCCTCTCCACGAGCGGGCGAAAGGGGGTTCTGCCGGCACTCCAGCTGCGGCGGCCTGAGCTTCCCCGCACAACCCTTGCAACAGCGCCCGCCACGCGTGCAAGCCGAGGTCGATGCCTGCCCTGCAAGCGAACGCATGCCCAGGCTGGCTCTATGGGGTCACTGTCGCTGCGAAGACCTCCTGAGCGCTCGAGTCGCCGCCTGCCACGCCGTCGCCGACGAAGCTCGGCCGGACTGCGCTGTCGGTGCTCGCCTGCCAGTTGTAGTCGCCGATGAAGTCGTTGTTCGAGGCGTCGAACGGCGTCGTCGTGACCTGGAGGTTGGTGAACGTCGCGCCTGCGTTCCCGGAGAACGCGCAGGTCGTGAAGATGAGCGCGTTCCCGGGCGCGTAGCGCCGGTCCTGGAAGCAGACGTCGACGCGGCCGCTAGGCGCAACGGTGATGAACGGGAAGAACTGGTCGGAGCCAGGCCCGTCGTCGTTCACCCGGGTGATCCCCTGCACCTCGAAGCGGTCGCCGCTGTCCCGGACCCGCATCACTCGAACGTCGGCGTCACCCGCGTTGTCGTCGGCGTAGTTGACGTAGAGCTGGTTGGTCCGGCGGTCGACCGCCACCCACAGGTTGTTGTCCGATCGCCAGCTCGCGTTCGGCAGCGGGTCGGGCAGCGGCGCGACCTGGGCGAGCAGCTGCGGCGGCGAGAACGTCAGCCCACCGTCGCTCGACTTGGCGAGGTAGATCCGGTTCCAGTTGGGAAGACCGGCGTTGGCGAAGGCGCCGAAGGTGACGTAGACCGTCTTCGGGTCCTTGCCGACCGCGCTGAAGGAGTCCTGGAAGGTGGCGTTGCCAGCCCGGCTGCTGATCGGCACGGGCTCGGCCCAGGTCCGGCCGGCGTCGGTCGAGCGGGTGAAGAGGATCACCGGCTTCCCCAACGCGGTGAACTCGGTCTGGGTGAGGTAGAGGTGGCCGTTCGCCGGGTTGGCCGTGATGAACTGGTGATCCTCGAACTCGTTGATGGCATTGCCGGGCGTGTCCTCGCCCGTCATCGCCACCACCGGCGCGCCCCAGGTCACCCCGCCGTCGGTCGACCTCGACACGAAGATCGTCCCGGCCGAGCCGGTACCTGGCGGGAAGAGGTTGAAGGCCAGGCAGGTGTAGTAGGCGTTGCCGTTGTTGTCGAAGACGACGCTGGGGTCGGTCCCACGATCGAACTGACCACCGCTTCCCGTCTGAATCCCCGGCACGACGCCGACCACCGGCCAGCTCAACCCGCCGTCGAACGAGACCCCGTAGCCGCAGGTGCGATCCCCGCTCGAGATCCAGGCCGCCACGACGTTGAGCGGGTTGCTGGGGTTGACGGCGATCGAGGTCTCGGCGTCACGGTCATGATCGAAGGTGACCTGGACGACCTGCGCGCTCGACGCTCCCGCGATGGGCGCTGGGAGCAGGACGCTGACGACTAGGGCCAACAGCGGAACGAGCACTGCCCATCGCTTGCGTAGGTGTTCGCGACGGTTGGCCTTCACGTCGTTCATGCTCGCCTCCTCGATCAGCGGCGCCCGTGGGGTCAGCGTAGGCACCTCCGCCAGCCATCTGGAAGAGCGCGGCGGATGGCTGTTCCGCTACATCCGCGTGTGAGCATCCCATGTGGAGAAGTCAAGGGCGAGCCTGACAGTGGGCGGGCGTGGGGTCGTGGCTCGACCGGCGGGACGCGGGTCGAGTGGTGGGGTCGGGGTGTGCTGCTGGTCGGGGCGGTGCCCTGGCCGGTCTGCCCGGCTCTGCCTGGCGTGCAACCGGGGTTGTCCCAACATCCTG
>DASYUT010000313.1 GCA_036000965.1 Actinomycetes bacterium | reverse complement strand
GCTGGTTCGAGCGGCTGGCCCGCGAGGCCGGCCTGCCGAAGATCCGGCTCCATGACGTGCGCCACAGCTACGCGACGGCGGCGCTGGCCGCCGGGTGCCCGCCAAGGTCGTCAGCGAGCGCCTGGGCCACGCCAACATCGCGATCACGATGGACACCTACAGCCACGTCCTGCCCGGCATGGACGAGCGCGCGGCGAGCGCCGTAGCCCGGCTGATTCTTGACGACGAGACGCCAGGCGAGGCGGCTCGTTGACAAGGCGTTGACAACGCGCCGCGAGGCACCCGAGGAGGGAAAGGAGGTGAAGCGCAAAGCCGCTGCTCAGGCGGGGTGAGGCTTGGGGTGACCGAGGGGACTCGAACCCCCGACCTTCGGGACCACAACCCGACGCTCTAACCAACTGAGCTACGATCACCAGGTCGCAAGCGAGGGGAAGGATACCGGCCCAAGCGCGCCCGTGCCAGCGACTAGGACGACCTGCCGGCGAACTTCCGTGCTCATTGAACCACCGTCAGGGGGGCAGTAGGGTCCGCCAATGGCCCACAGCATCCCGGCCCGGCGTCTCCTCCTGCGCCAGCTCGAGCTGGACGAGGCGCGTGCCCTGCTCGAGGGCAGGCCGCACCCCGATCGGCCCTGGGCCGCGGGCTACCCGACCGAGGGAACGATCACCGCCGTGGACGGGTTCGTCCAGGCCGTCGCCGCCGACGTCCAGCCCGGACGGTACGGGGTTTACCAGCTCGTCCTCCAGGACGGCACGGTCGTCGGCGACCTGGGGTTCTACGGCCCGCCCACTCCCGCCGGGGTGGTCACCGTCGGGTACGGCCTGGCCCCGGGCGCCCGCGGGCACGGGTATGCCACCGAGGCGCTGCGCGCGCTGGTCGCATGGGCGCTCGCCCAGCCCGGGGTCGAACGGATCGAGGCGGACACCACTCACGCCAACCTGCCGTCCCAGCGGGTGATGGAGCGGGCCGGCATGCGCCTGGTCGGCCAGGACCAGCAGCGCCGCTACTACGCGCTGCCTTGACTTGACGTCCTCTTCCGCCTGAGGGCGGGGATCTGCTCTGGCGCACCTTCCGTGATGCGGTGACCGGGGTGACGGCCGAGGTCCCAAGGCGGGCGAGCGCCCGGGCCAGGACCCGGGCGCTCGCCATCAGCCCGGCACGAGATCAGGCGCCGGCTGCGTAGATGTTCTGGTCCAGCCCTCCCTGTGACAGGCACGGATCGCTGATGGCCGGGGACGAGTAGGACGCGGCGTTGATGTCGTTCGGCACGTACGTGCACGGCTGGTAGACGTCGAAGCCGTCGTGGTCGTCGTCGGCGCCCACCTCGCGCGGGTCGGTGCCTGGCACCAGGTCACGCGAGTCGGTCCATGCGGCGACGACGGTGCCGCCGACCGCCGAGACGTAGATGTAGTCACCCCAGAACCCGTCCCGCCTGGCCCCGTGGGTCTCCCAGCCGAAGTTGCTGCCGACCGCAGAGAGCTGGGTCTCGCTCCAGCTCACGCCGCCGTTCGTGGACTTCGCCACGAGCGTGTGCACGACGTCGCCGGAGTTCTGCCCGCTGGCGGTGTTGCCCGGCGGGAGGCTCGGCGCGTACGCCGGGTCGCTGCGGGAGTCGTAGAAGACCACGTTGATCACCCCACCGGCGGCCGCGATGTCAGGGGTCCACTGGTGGCCTGCCGGCACGATATCGAGCGTGGTGGCAGGGGTCGGCCAAGCGGTCCCGTCCGGGGAGCTGCGCACGAAGACCTTGGACTGTCCGCTCGCCAGTTCCGCGTTCCAGACCACGTGCACGCCGGTTGCGTCCGCGGCGACCGCGGGGGCGCTGGTGAACCGGGAGAAGGTGAGCCCGCTCGGGCAGGCGAACGGTCCGTCGCCGCAGTCGGTCGCGCCGTTCCCGCTGAACTGGCTCGAGTCGAACAGCTCGATCGTGGCCACATGCGCCGCCGGGCCGAAGGACGCGCCCCCGTCGGTGGATTTCGACAGCCACACGTCGCTGCTCGGATTCGACGAGGACGGGTAGGTCAGGAACGTCAGGTACACCGCGCCGTCGGGCCCCACGGCAAGATCGGCGAAGGACCCGGTACCAAGCGACACCGGCGTGACCCGGATCGGCCTGGAGAAGGTCAGGCCGTGGTCGGTGGAACGGGAGAACAGGACGGCGTTGTTGGGGGCGAACCCGTCGTACTGCGACCACGCCACGTAGGCGTTGCCGGAGAACGGCCCGGTGGTCTGGTCGACCGTCAGGTTGATCTTGTCCTGGAACAACCCGGTGAGGAACTGCCCGGAGGGAGTTCCGCGCTTGACCAGGACGGTCCGGTCGTAGGCCGCGCCGTCGTTGGTGTAGCGCGCGACGAACACCCCGCCGTTGACCGGCTTGGAGCGGTTGAAGCAGATGAAGGCGTAGAACAGGCGGCCGTCGCGGTCGAAGGCCTGGGACGGGTCGCCGGCTGCGCCGCAGGTTCCGTGAACCGGCGAGGCAACCCCCGCCGCCGACGAGTCGGCCGGGTATCCGGGTACCAGGCTGTCGTGCCAGCTGGACCCGCCGTCGCTGGAGCGATAGTAGCCGGTCCAGACGTCGCCGTTGACGATCTGGGCGCAGTAGTCGTTGGCTCCCGCGACGACGACTTGGGTGTTGTGGGGGTCAACCGCCACTGTCGGCTCGTTCTGCGAGCGCCTTCCCGTGCTGCACGCCGTGGTCGTGGCGTCACTGGACCCGTCGTGGCGCAGATAGCTCGAGGCAGTGCCGTCGCGGGTGACCCTGACGTTCGCGCTGCTGGCGAATGCCGCACCGCTGAAGGCAACAGCAACCGCGACGGTCAGGGGAACAAGGACCCAGCGAGATCTCATGAAGACCTCCTTATCCGGCCGCCGGTAGTCGTCTCCCCCCGTTGGGCAGACGACCGGCCCGAAAAGCCTTGCAAACCCATCCGCAAGGGTCAACCCGGCGACGGATCCCGGAGCGCCCTTCACCAGCGCCCTGAAAAGGTCGGTGCACTGGGGCGCAGCCTTGGTGGCCGCCGGGGCGCGTGGGTTGGGCGTTCGGGGCCACCCTCGCGGTGAACGTGGCCACCGCGGTGAACATGGCCACGTAGCGCAGCCTTGGCAGCCTTGATAGCCGCCGGGGCGCGGTTGGACGGGTGCGTTGCCGACCCGGCCGCGCCCGTGGTTGCATGCCGGCGATCGTCTGCAAGGGAGTGCACACATGCGAATGGTCCTGATGGGCCCGCCGGGCGCCGGGAAGGGCACCCAGGGCAAGCGGCTCGCGGAGGAGTTCGGCGGCGCCCACATCGCAACGGGCGACCTGTTCCGGTCCAACGCCGAGCGCCAGACCGAGCTCGGCCGGATCGCCCAGGAGTACATGGAGCGTGGCGAGCTGGTGCCCGACGAGATCGTCATCGCGATGGTGACCGAGCGCCTGTCCGAACCCGACGCCGCCGCTGACTTCGTGCTCGACGGCTTCCCACGGACCGTGCCGCAGGCCGAGACCCTCGACCGGCGCCTGGCCGAGCTCGGCCTGCCCCTCCAGGCCGCCCTGAACTTCGAGATCACCAAGGACGAGCTGCTCAGGCGGCTGGCCGCGCGGGCCAAGGAGGAGGACCGCGCCGAGGACGAGGACGAGGACGCCATCCAGCGCCGGCTCGAGTCCTTCATCAACGACACCAGGCCGGTGGTCGACTACTACGACCAGCGTGGCCTGCTCCTCCACGTCGACGCCATGGGCCAGGTCGACGAGGTCACCAAGAGGATCCTCGACGACCTGGCCGCCCGCGGCCTGGTCGCGCGCTGAGCCGAAAGCTCACGCTGAACCGGAGGGTTAGCGATGATCGCGCTGGTCACGGGTGCTTCGAGCGGGATCGGGGCGGCCGCCGCGCGCCGGCTGGCCCAGGAGCCGGGCGCCCGCCTGGTCCTGGTCGCCCGCAGGCGCGAGCGCCTCCAGGCACTCGCGGCCGACCTGGGTGACGCCACCGTGATCGCCGCCGACCTGACCGACCCGGACACCCCGGCGCGCATCGCCGAGGAGGTCGAGCGCGAGCACGGCCGGCTCGACCTGCTGGTCAACAACGCGGGCGCGCCCGGCCAGGGGAGCTTCGAGCGGAGCGGCTGGTCCGGCGTCCAGTCCACCATGGCGATCAACTTCGACAGCCAGGTCCGGCTGACCGAGGCGCTGCTGCCGCTGCTGCGGCGCTCGGCGCCGAGCGCGATCGTGAACGTGGCCAGCGTCGCCGGCCGGGTCGCGCGGGCCTCGATCGGGGACTACTCGGCCAGCAAGTTCGCCCTGGTCGGCTGGACCGAGGCGCTCCACCTCGAGGAGCGCAAGCACGGCGTGCACGTCGGCCTGGTCCTGCCCGGCTTCGTCTCCACCGAGGGCTTCCCCCAGCGGGAGCTGATGGCCCGGCGCCTCACCCGCTGGATGGTGTCCACCGACGACAAGGTGGCCGAGGCGATCGTGGATGCGGGCCTGCGCCGCAAGGCCGAGCGCTACGTGCCCCGCCCGTACGTGCTCGTCCCGATCCTGCGCACGCTGGCCCCGCCGCTCTACCGCCTGGCGGTCGGCGGCGGCCGGCGCTTCGCGCCGAGCACGGCGACCAATCCGGTGGAGCAGGAGGCGCCGCCGGTGGAGCAGGAGGCGTCGCCAGCGGAGCAGGAGGCGCCGCCAGCGGAGCAGGAGGCGCCGCCAGCGGAGCAGGAGGGGTCAGCAGGCGACCGACGGCAGGGCTGAGCGCCGCCTGGCGGCCGGTCAGCGGAGCAGGGGGCGGAGCGCGTCCTCGAGCTGGCCGGCGGTCAGGGGGCCCTCGAAGCGGGCCCGGACGATGCCCTTGCCGTCGATCACCAGCGTCCACGGCTCGGTCTGGAAGCCCCAGGCGGTGAAGGCGCGCACCGGCTTGTCCGGAGCCTTCTGGTCCGGGTAGATCTCGACGTGGACGAGGTTGGCCTGGCCCGGGCGGACCTCGTCGGCGAGCACGAGCAGCTCGTCCACGACCGGCCCGCACATGCGGCTGGCGCAGAACAGCGGCGTCGAGAAGCTCACCACCGTCGGCCTGCCCGAGGCCAGCGCCCGGTCGAGGGAGACGGCGTGCAGGTCGCACGGGGGCGTGCGGGTGCAGACCTTGGCCAGGGCGGCCTTGCCGGTGGCCACGAGCGTCGGCGCCGGCAGCGCCTTGCTGCCGACCGCGCCGGGCACCTTGCCGGCGACCGGGACCGCGCCCCGGGCCACGCCGCGCTGCCCGCCGCCAGCGTCGATGGTGGCCGCGATCAGCCAGTTGCCGGTGGCCGGGAGGTCGACCTCGGCCCCGTAGAAGCCCTTCAGGTCCGAGCGGGGGGACTTGTCGCCAGTCTTGTCGTAGGCGTCCATGGTGAACCATTTGGCGGGAAACGGGCCCATCGCCTTGCTGGTCTCGTCCTGGGCCGTCCACACCTCGGGCCTGCCACCGGTCACCAGGCGGTTGTCGGGCGTGGAGAGGCCGAAGGTGTACAGCCCCTTGCCGGTCTGGAGCTGGCTCTGGGCGCCGAGCAGGGAGAGCTGCGTGCTGCCGCTGCCGATGGTGCCGATCGAGCCGGGCGCCGCGGCCTGGCCCGCCCCGGCCGAGCCCGAGTCGTCCTTGGTGCAGGCGGCAAGCAGAGCGGAGAGCCCGAGGGCGCTTGCGCCCACGGCAGCCTGCCTGAGCAGGTGACGGCGGGAGACGCGCGCGCCTGCGCGGTTCGCCTGCTCCTCGAGAGATACGGCTCCGGTTGCTTCGCGGTTGGACATGCTCGCTGCTCCAGTTAAGGACTGACGGGTCGATTCAACTGCCCGTTCGAGGGAGAACACAACCCAGTGTGGACCACCATCGCTGGACGGGGGACCGGGGGGAACACCACCGGGGGACCGGGGGGAACACCACCGGGAGACCGGGGGGAACACCACCGGGAGACCGGGGGGAACATCCACGGCGGATCGGGGAGGAACATCCTGATGAGCAACGTGATGCGGACGACCAAGCTGCGACGGCGAGGAGGGGGCAGGCGCCTGGCCCGGCTCGGGGTGCTGGGGGCTGCCGTGCTCGTCGGCCGGAAGACGGCGAGCAGGCAGAACCATGGATCCAACGGCCGTTCGGGGCCGAACGGCGTGCCGGGCCGCGCCGACACGAAACAGTCACCCAGCGTCGACGCCAACGACCCCTGGGCTGGCCACAGCCCGAAGCCGCCGGCCACCGACGGCCGGGGCCGGGGTGCCGAAAGCCCCCAGGACATCCCCAAGCAGGGCTGGCGGGACATCTTGATCCGGGTCAAGAACGAGATCCGCGACGACAAGGTGCCGCTGATCTCGGCGGGTGTGGCCTACTACGCGCTGCTGTCCCTGTTCCCCGCCATCATCGCCCTGGTCTCGGTCTACGGCCTGGTCGCCGACCCCGGCGATGTCCGGGCCCAGGTCAACAACCTTGCCTCGATCATCCCGGAGGGGTCCCGGACCCTGATCACCGACCAGCTCACCGCCCTCACCAGCACCGCGGGCGCCGGGCTGAGCCTCGGCGCGGCGTTCGGGATCCTGACCGCCCTGTGGAGCGCGTCGAGCGGCATGAAGGCGCTCATCACGGGGATCAACATCGCCTACGGCGAGCCCGAGTCGCGCAAGTTCCTCAAGCTCCGCGGGCTCGCGCTGCTGCTCACGCTCGGGGCGATCCTGACCATGGCGATCGCGCTGGGGGTCATCGTCGTGCTCCCGGTCCTCATCGACCATGTGTTCGGCCCGGTCGGGGGCACGGTCGTCGGCATCCTGCGCTGGCCATTCCTGGCCCTGCTGATGATCGTCGGCCTGGCGGTGCTGTACCGGCTGGCGCCCGACCGGGACGACCCCAAGTGGCGGTGGGTGACCCCGGGCTCGGTCGTGGCCACCGTCCTGTGGGTACTCGCGTCGATGGGCTTCTCGTTCTACGCCAGCCACTTCGGCAACTACTCCAAGACCTACGGTTCGCTCGGCGCCGTGGTCATCCTGCTGTTCTGGCTCTACCTGTCCGCGTTCGTGGTGCTCGTGGGCGCCGAGGTGAACGCCGAAATGGAGCTGCAGACCAAGAAGGACACCACCCACGGCCCGGACAAGCCGATGGGGGAGCGCGACGCCCACGCCGCCGACCACGTGGCCGAGACCCCGGCCACCGTCAAGGGGTAGCGCTGTGCTCCGGGCTGGGGACCAGCCCCAGCCCGGAGCACAGCGCCAAGACCGAGAACGGCCGGCCCGGAACAGGGCCGGCCGTTGGCGTCGTCCGTACCGCGAGCTAGTCGTCCGTACCGCGAGCTACAGGTCGGTGCCGCCGGTGCCGCTCGAGGTCGGCGCCGTGCTGCTGCTCGACGAGGAGCGGCTCTTGCGGGTGGTCCCGGTCCCGGAGTCGGTGGTCCCGGAGCCGGAGTCGGTGGTCCCGGAGCCGGAGCCGGTGGTCCCGGAGCCGGAGCCGGTGGTCCCGGAGCCGGAGCTGGTGGTCCCGGAGCCGGAGCTGGTGGTCCCGGTCGTGCCCGTGCCGGTCGCGCGCTCGCGCGCCGCGCCCACGCTGTCGGCCGCCTTGTCGGCGACCTGCGTGACCTTGCCCTCGATGGTCGTCGAGGCCCGGCTCTTGGACGCGGAGAACAGCGAGCTGACCTCCTCCTGGAGCCGCTGCATGCTCGGGTTCTCGGCCAGCCGCTTGGCGGACTCGCTCAGCTGCTCGTACCGCTCCCGGCCCGCCTTGGTGCCGAGTACATAGCCGATGGTCAGGCCCAGGGCAATTGCGGACTTGCCTTTCATCGTCTGCGCTCCTTCTCGTGGTCGTGCCGGCGGTGGTGGTGACCGGCGCGTCGGGCGGTCAGGCGGACTCGAGCTGCTCCTTGCGCCTGGCCATCTTCTCGCCGAGCTCGTCCATGCGCTCCTTGCCAAGGAGCTTCTCGGACTCGGGGAGCAGCTCGGTCTCCTCCTCCTCGACATGATGCCGGACGTTCTCCATGAGGACCGTCACCTTGGCGTCGAACCCGTCGGCGTCGAACCCGTCGGCGTCGGGCTCCATGCCGGCCAGCTCCCCGAGCAGCACCTTGACCACGTGGTGCTCCTCGTAGGCCTCCTCGACGATCTCCCGGTCCTCCTTCGGGGCCTTGGCCTGGACCGCCGGGTAGAAGATCTCCTCCTCGATCGCGGTGTGGACCTCGAGCTCGTGACTGATCTGCTCGACCAGCTTCCGCTTGGTCTGGTATGCCTGGTCCCCGGCCTCCTCGAACTCGCGGAACAACGCTTCCACGGCCCGGTGGTCCTGCTTGAGGAGCTCAACAGCGTCCATCGTCGGGCGGTCTCCTTTCTGGCTCCGCGCAGGTTCGGTACGTAGGCGTACACCGGCACCGGCGGAGGCAAACCACCTGGCGGCCGCATGCGCAACGGCACCGGAGGCGGTCTCCGCGCCGCCCGTCACGCTGGCGGATGCTACCCGGCGGCGCGCCGGTAGCGGTTGACGGCCAGGGGCACGAACCCCAGCAGGATCCCGAAGATCCAGGCCAGCGAGTACAGCACCGGCCTGGTGGTCGGGCCGCCCAGGCAGAGCGCGCGCAGCGCGTTGACCGTGTTGGTGATCGGGTGGGCCCTTGCGAACCCTTGCAGCCACCCTGAGGTGAGCGGAGATCCGGCCGGGGCTGTGGGAGCGGCGGACTACAGCTGGCCCGGCCGCCGGCGACATGCCTCGGACAGGACCCAGACCAGCACCGCTCAGGCCCGCCGGCTGGCCGACCAGCTCGGCGTGGGCGCGTCGGCGACCGGCACCACCTGGTGCTCGAGGGCGAACGCGACCGCCTCGAGCTTTGAGTGGACCCCGAGCTTGACGAGCACGTTCTGGACGTGGGTGCGGACCGTGTTGAGCGACAGGAAGCAGTGCTCGGCGATCCTGCGGCTGGAGTACCCGGCGGCCAGGTAGCCGAGGATCTCGCGCTCCCGGGTGCTCAGCGTCCGCACCAGCAGCTCGACAGCCGGGTCGCGGGCAGGCCGGGGTGGGGTGGCCGAGGTGACCGGGCCCTCGTGGCCGTCCGCGAGCTTGCGGATCACGGCCGCGACCTGCGGGCTCGAGGTGTCCTTGGCGAGGAAGCCGTCGGCCCCGGCCTCGATCACCCCCGCCACCGTGTCGTCGGAGGTGTCTGCCGACAGCACCAGGACCTTGGTGCCCGGGGCGCGTTCCTTGACTTCGCGGAGGACGCCGGCGACGTCGGTCCGCGGCATGTGCGCGTCCAGCAGCAGCACGCCCGGCGCGTGCAGGTCGATCAGGGCCAGCGCCTCGGCGCCGTCCGCCGCCACCCCGAGGACACGCAGGTCGTCCTGGGCGTCGAGCACCATGCTGAGACCCTCGGCGAAGACCTGGTGGTCGTCGGCCAGGACCAGCGTGATCATGCCCCCCATCATCCCGCCTCCCGCTCGCTCTCCGCGGTCGCCAGCGCGTTCGCGCGCGACCCCACCGCCTGCCGGCCCGCGGCCGGCAGCTCGAGGCGGACGACGGTGCCGCCCCCGGCCCGGCTGGCCGTCAGCATGCCGCTGCCCGTCTCCTCGACGAAGCGGCGCACCAAGGCGAGGCCAAGCCCGTTGCCGTCGCGCCGGAGCCCGGCCTTGCCCATCCCCGGACCCCGGTCCATCACCAGGACCTCGACGCCGCCGGACGAGCGCCGGACGACCACCTCGACCGGAGTGCCGCCGCCGTGGCGGTGGGCGTTCTCGATCAGGTTCTCGAGGGCCTGGCGGAGCAGGACCGCGTTGGTCCTGGCCCACAGCGGCCCGGCGCCCTCGACCCGCACGACGGCCGGCGCGCCGGCGCGGACCGTCTCGGCGGCCTGGGCGGCGATGGCCAGGACGTCGGCGTCGTCGCGCCGCTCCTGGCGATGGGCGTCGAGCACGTGCCGGCCGAGCTGCTCGAGGTCGCCGACCTCACCGGCGAGCCGCTCGGCGAGCGGGCGCGGATCGTCGCCCCTGCCCGCGGTCAGCTGGATGGCCTCGGTGAGAACGCGGACAGCGGCCAGGCGGCGCATGACCTCGTGGGCGAGCAGTGCCAGCGGCTCTACCGCGTGGTCGTCATCATTCCAGTGCATCACGGCACACCTTCCGATGGGCTCCGCGTGCAGCGAGTACGCGGGGACCGGTACCCATGGTCGTGCGGCGGTGACGGCGACCCTTGTAGCCGCTTTCGGCCGTCGGATCGCGATGTCGGCATTAGGGTACGGCAGTTGCAGCAAGCCACTCATCCGGAGAACTGACTACTTGCCCTCCCTGGTCCATCGCAGGGACGCTCTCGGGGGAGACTGCGGACGGGGCTTCCTTCAGCCTGAAAAGAGGGTTGGGCGCTTCCCCGCGCCTGGCCCTGATGATCCCCCTTCGCGGTTTTCGCCTAGCTGCCGTACCCCTACGTACTGCGGCTGTCGTACGGGTGTGGTCAGGGGATGCGCCACGCTTAGCGCCGCAGGCCCGCGCGGCCGTCACGGGCGGCGTCGCGGTGGGCAGGCGGTATGGAGGGACGATGGCTCGGGTTTTCCTGGCGGACTGCCAGCCGCTGTTCAACGAGGCGCTTGAGGCGCTGATCGAGCGCGACGGGCGCAACGACGTCGTGGGCTCTGGCTCGACGGCCGCACAGGTCGTGGGCGCGGTCGGGCGGCTGCGGCCCGACCTGGTCGTGGTCGACGCCGACCTCGCGCTGGTCTCGCGACCGACGCTGGTCGAGACCGTCCTCGACCAGCTGCCCGAGACCAGGGTCATGCTGCTGACCCAGGAGATCGACCTCGAGCTGCTGCTGGCCGCCATCCGGTCGGGCGCGGTCGGTGTGGTGGGCAAGAAGAGCGGCACCCGGACGGTGCTGCGCGCGGTCCAGGCCGCGCTCGACGGCGAGGGCGTGGTCCCCAGGGCTATGCTGCCGGAGCTGTTCCGGCGCCTGCTCGACCTCGGCGAGCGGGCCACCGACTCGCCGCTGAACCGGCTGTCGCCTCGGGAGCGCGAGGTGCTCGCCCTGCTCGGCCGCGGCTGGAACAACGCGCGCATCGGCCGCGAGCTGTTCATCAGCCCCCACACGGTCCGCACCCACGTGCAGAACATCCTGCAGAAGCTCGAGATGCACTCGAAGCTCGAAGCGGCGACCTTCGCGATGCAGCGCGACCTCGCGCCGCGCACGCTCACCCCCGACCTGAACGGAAGCCGCGCCTTCCAGCGCTGAGCCGGGTCGCCCGCTGCTGGCCAGGACCCGGGGTCGAGGACGGTTCTGCGAGTCTGCCCTCGTCTGCGGTGACGCGCTGACTTCCTTCGGTAGCTCACTGTCAGTAGTTCACTGTAGGTTCGGGGTATTCGCCTTGGGATCAGCAGGGCAATAACGAACTTTTGACGTTCTAGGGTATATGCTCCCGACCTCGGCGTCCCGGGTTGCCGATTTCCCCGCCTTCGCCCGCTTGTGCGCGGGTGCCGGCCGGCGCCCGATCGCGATTGTCTCGCAGGGGGGTTGGGTGCTGATGACCCGTTGACGGTTCGAGCCGCCCACCGGTGATCCGGTGGTGCGGGGGGCTGCCGACCGTGCCGCACGCAGGCGCACGCCGCGTGCCGGCCACGGCGCCGTGCGGCGGCCGTGGCCATCGGCCACATCCGAACGGTCCCGTGGGACGGGGCCGTCGTGTCGGTGTTCGTATGGGGATCGAGTACAGGAGGTAGGGCGTGGATGTCCATCGCCCATCATCGTCGCGGCTCGCCGCCGTGATCGCGTTCGTTCTCGCCGGGCTGCTCGTCCTGGCCGCCGTGCCCAGCCCGGGGGGCGGCAGCCCTGGCGGCGCTGCGGCCGGGGTCGGCGCTGCGGCCGGGGTCGGCGCTGCGGCCACCACGGCGGTGGTGGACCCGCTGCTCGCGGCGGCGCGCGGCGCCGTCCGGGTGATCGTGCAGAAGCAGGCCGGCGGCGACTTCGCCCCCGAGCGCGCGGTGGCCCGGCTCGGCGGCCGCGTCACCCGGCCGCTCCCGGTCGTCCACGGGTTCGCGGCCACCCTGCCCGCCAGCGCCGTGCCGGAGCTGGCTCGCACGCGAGGCGTGCGGGCCGTCTCGCGCGACGGCCGCATGCGCGTCCAGGCCAAGCTGGCAGCAACGCCGCCGTCCACGCCGCGCTCGGTCTACCCCAAGGTCGTGCGGGCCGACGCGGTGTGGCAGGCGGGCGTCACCGGCAGCGGCGTTACCGTGGCGGTCGTGGACACGGGCGTCGCCGACGTGCCCGACCTGCACGGCCGGATCGTGCAGGTCACCGACGACCTCACCGGCCAGGCGTCACCCTGCGTGAACCTGTCCGGCGAGTCCAGCTGCGCCGACTCCTACGGGCACGGCACCTTCATCGCCGGCACCATCGCCGGGAACGGCGCCTCGTCCGCAGGCAAGTGGAAGGGCGCCGCGCCAGGGGCTCGCGTGCTGTCGCTCAAGATCGCCGGCCGGGACGGCGCCGCCGACGTCAGCAACGTGCTCGCCGCCATCCAGTGGGTGGTGTCGTTCAAGGACCGCTACGGCATCGGGGTCCTCAACCTGTCCCTGGGGACCGACTCCACCCAGTCCTACACGGTCGACCCCCTGAACTACGCGGTCGAGCGGGCCTGGGACGCCGGCATCGCCGTGGTCGTGTCGGCCAGCAACCGCGGGCCCGACCCGCGCAGCATCTCCAAGCCAGGCGACGACCCCTTCGTGATCACCGTCGGCGCGATCGACGACAACGGGACGACGGGCTTGGGCGACGACCTGCTGCCTGACTTCTCCTCGCGTGGGCCGACCGCGGCCGACGGGCTGGGCAAGCCCGATGTCACCGCCCCCGGCGGGCACGTCATCTCGCTGCGCGCACCAGGGAGCGCGATCGACACCCAGTTCCCCGTCTACGTCGACGGCGCCTACCGCAAGGGCAGCGGCACCTCGATGTCGGCCGGGGTGGTGTCCGGCGTCGCCGCGCTGATGTTGCAGGCCAACCCGGACATGACCCCGGACCGGCTCAAGCACGCGCTCAAGGCCACCACCCAGGCCACCGTCTCGGCCGACCCGATGGTCGTCGGCACCGGGCTGGTGAACGCCCAGGCCGCCGCCTTCGCGGCCCCGCCGGGTACGGCCAACCAGGGCCTCGCGCGCTCCAGCGGGCTCGGCCCGCTCGATCTCTCCCGCGGCACCGTGCGGGTCAAGACCGACGACCTGATCGGCGGCACGCTGGGTCTCGTGCTCGGCGGCCTGCTGACCGCCCAGCTCCTGCTCTGGGACCCGTTCGGCTACACCACCGGTGGGTGGACGAGCGGCACCTGGTACTCGACCGGCTGGCAGACCTCCCGCTGGTACCGGCTCAGCTGGGCGGGCAACGACTGGGGTGGGAGCAACTGGCGCCAGGCCGATGGCTGGTACGGCAACTGCTGGTACGGCTCGACCTGGTACGGCGCCTGGGAGTAGCGGTTGACCGCATCCGAGCAGGAGCCCCGGGGAACGGCGCCGGTCAAGGGCGCCGTTCCCCGGTCGATTCCATTCCTCTCAGCGCTGCTGGCGGTGGCCGGCGTCGCTGTGGCCGCCGCCGCGCCCTCCGTCGTCCCGGCGCCCACGCCGCTGTCCGTCGTCACGGTCGGCACCCTTCTCGGTGCGCTCGTCCTCGCGGGCACCCTGGAGCTTCGTTACCAGCTCCGGGGCGGTCGTTTCGTCCACGACGACGAGGCCAACTCGTTCGACCTCTTCGAGGCGGTCCTCACGCCGCTGGTCTTCGTGCTTCCCGGGCTCGGGGCGGTGCTCGTGGTCGGGGTGGCCAAGGCAGTCTCGGAGAGGCTGCTCCGCGTTCCCGCGGTGGTCACCTGCTTCAACGTGGCCCAGTGGATGTGCACCGCGGCGGTGGCGAGCCTGGTGTTCACCTCCATGCGCACGAGCGCCACACCCGCCGTCGGCGACATCCCCGGGCTGCTCCTCGCCATGCTCGCCGGCTGGCTGGTCAACTACCTGGCGTTCACCGTCGCCGTGTACCTGAACCGGCAGCAGCCACTTCGCCAGGTCCTCGCCACGACCGCGCCGGGCATCATCCCCTGCCTGCTGGTGACCGCTGTCAACCTCGCCTTCGGCGTGCTCTTCGTCGCCGCCCACGCCTGGGAGCCGGCCGTAACCCCGCTGTTCATGGTGCTTCTGGGGATCCTGCACCGCGCCAACCGGGCCTTCGCCGCGGTCCGCGCCGATCGTGCCCGCCTCCGAGGCATGCAGCGGGCGATGCACGCGCTTGGGGTGCCGATGGATCCCAGGGAGGCGATCCCGCAGTTCCTGCTCGAGGTGCGCAGGTGCTTCGAGTCGGAAGCGGCCGACCTGGTGGTGGTCGCCGGCCGGGCCCGCACCGTCCACCGCTCGAGCGCCGGTAACCCCGCCTACTTCACGTTTCAAGAGCCGATGGGCAGTGCCACGCTGGCCACCGCGCTGCTCGCGATCGAGGAGGCGAAGCGGGTCGGCCCGGGCGCCAGCGACAGCGCCATGGTGGAGCTGCTGCTGGCCGACGGCTGGCGCAACTGCCTGGCCGCTCCGGTCCAGTCCGGCGGCCAGACCGCCGGCGTGCTGGTCACCTACAACCGGACCGGGCTCGAGGGCTTCGAGGAGGGCGAGCTCGCCGTGCTCGACACGCTGGCCGGGGAGGTCGCCGGCGCCCTGCAGAAGGGCGAGCTGCTCGAGGCCATCATCGAGGAGCGGACCAAGCTGTCGGAGATCTTCTCCAACACCTCCGACGGGATCGCCACCATCGACCCGGACGGCAGGGTGACGAGCTGGAACCCCGGGTTCGAGCGGATCACCGGCTACGCGGCCGGCGACGTGGTCGGTACCCTGGGGCTGTCGCGGCTCCGGCCCAGGGACACCGACGGCCGGGAGGTGCGGGTCGACCGCTGGGCGAGCGACCCCTGCATCCTGCCGTCGGTGCTCGAGGTGCTCAGCCCGGACGGCCAGCCGTGCTGGATCTCCTGCGCCTACGCGCGCGTGCCGGCGGCAGGCAGCCGCTACCGGCGGCTCATCCTGACCTCGCGCGACATCACCAAGGAGTTCGAGCTGCGCCGGGCCGAGCGGGCCCTGCGCGACTCCGAGGCCCGCTTCCGGGCGCTGGTGCAGAACTCCTCGCACATGGTGATCGTGCTCGACGTGGGCGGTGGGATCACCTACGCGAGCCCGGCGTTCTCCCGGATGCTCGGCTACCGGGGTGGGACGCGGATCGGGCAGAACCTGTTCGACCTGGTCCACCCGGACGACGTCAAGGAGGCCCGCACCCGCTTCAGCGACCACCTCGGCCAGCACGAGCCGAACCAGACGTTCGAGTTCCGCATCCTGGCCGCTGACGACCGCTGGCGGCACGTCGAGACGCTGGCCAACAACCTGCTCGAGGACCCGTCGGTCGGCGGGGTGGTGTTCAACTGTCGCGACGTGACCGAGCGCAAACGGGCCGAGGCCCTGCTGGCCGGCCAGGCCCACGTGCTCGACCTGATCGCCAGGGACGCCCCGCTGTCGGACACCCTGGCAGTCCTGGCCCGGGTGATCGAGACCGAGGCCGAGCGCGCGCGCTGCGCGATCCTGCTGCTCGACGAGGACGGTGGCAGGCTCGGCGTGGCGGCCGCCCCGAACCTGTGCAGCGAGGGGCTCGGCAAGGCCGACGGGCTGGTGGTCGGCCCGCAGGCCGGCGCGAGCGGCGCGGCCGTCCACCGCCAGACCCCGGTGATCGTGCCCGACGTGACCACCCACCCCAACTGGGCCCGGACCCGCGAGGCAGCCAGGGCGCTCGGGGTCCGGGCGGCCTGGGCGGTGCCGATCATGGCCTCGGACGCGGCCCGGGTGCTCGGCACCCTCACCCTCTACCACGAGACGCCGCGCAGCCCGGAGCCGGTGGACTGGCAGCTCCTCGAGCTGGCCGCACACCTGGCCGACATCGCCATCGAGCGCACCCAGGCCCAGGCCAGGCTCGCCTACCAGGCCGCCCACGACGCGCTGACCGGCCTGCCCAACCGGCTCTGCTTCCTGGACCGGGCCACCATGGCGCTCGCCCGGACCCAGCGCAGCCGGGCCTCGGTGGCCGTGCTCTTCCTCGACCTCGACCGCTTCAAGGTCATCAACGACTCGCTCGGCCACGCGGCCGGGAACCAGCTGCTGATCGCCCTCGCCCAGCGCCTGCAGCAGGTCATCAGGCCCGGGGACACGGTCGCCCGCTTCGGCGGCGACGAGTTCACGATCTTGTGCGAGGGCATCGCCGACGAGGCCCACGCCCTGGCCATCGCCGAGCGGGTCGCCGAGGCGGTGGCCCAGCCGTTCCTGCTCGACGAGGCCGAGGTCTTCGTGACCATGAGCATCGGCATCGCGCTGGGCAGCGGGCCCCACTTCCGGCCCGAGGCGCTGATGGAGAACGCCGACGCCGCCATGTACCGGGCCAAGGCCCGCGGCGGCAACCGGCGCGAGGTCTTCGACCAGGCCATGCGCGCGCGGGCCAGGCGCCGGCTGGCCATGCACAGCTCCATGTACCGGGCGGTCGAGCGAGGCGAGTTCCGGGTCTTCTACCAGCCCAACGTGTCGCTCGACAGCGGCGAGCTGGAAGGCGTGGAGGCGCTGGTCCGCTGGGAGCACCCGGCCCGCGGCCTGCTCGAGCCCAAGGAGTTCATCGGGTTGGCGGAGGAGACCGGCCTGATCGTGCCGATCGGCACCTACGTGCTGCGCGAGGCGTGCCGCCAGGCCGAGCGCTGGCGCACCGCCGGCCCGGGCGGCAGGCCTCTCAACATGAGCATCAACCTGTCGGCCCGCCAGTTCGCCCGACCCAAGCTGGCCGGCCTGGTCGCCGACATCCTGGCCGAGACCGGCGCCGACCCGGCCTCGATCTACCTCGAGATCACCGAGAGCGTGCTGATGGAGGACGCCGAGTCCACCTACGCCGCCCTGGCCGAGCTGAAGGCGCTCGGCGTCAGCCTGTCGATCGACGACTTCGGCACCGGCTACTCCTCGCTCACCTACCTCAGGCGCTTCCCGGTGGACAAGGTCAAGGTCGACCGGGCCTTCGTGGACGGGTTGCTCGGCGACCCCGAGGACGCAGCGATCGTCACCGCGGTGGTCAACCTCGCCCACAACCTGGACCTGCGGGCGGTGGCCGAGGGAGTCGAGACCGCCGAGCAGGTGGCCCGGCTGCGAGACCTGGGCTGCGACATCGGCCAGGGCTACTACTTCGGCCAGCCCCAGCCGCCCGAGGCGATGGCGCCCGGGCTCGGGCTGCCCGCCGGCGTGCCCTGAGCCCGTCTTCTCCAGCCGAGGCGGTGGCGCCGGGCTCGGGCTGCCCGCCGGGGTGCCCTGAGCCCGTCTTGTCCACGGGCGGGGGCCAAGCCGTTGACCGATGCGACGGACCCCTTGCACACTGACGATTCGATCGCATCCACCGGATGCACACCAACCGGGGCAGGCGAAGCGAGCATGACGGTCGGCAAGGCTGTGGCGCTGCGCAGGGCGGGCTCGCTCCCGGCCCTGGTCGCGCTCGAGGTCGGCGCGGTCCTTGGGCTGCACCGGCTCGGCGAGCTGGCCGCCTTCCAGATCCCCTGGCGGCACTTCGGCCGCGACCTCGGCCCGTGGCTGCTGTACAGCCCGATCGAGGACGTGCTCGGCGCCGTCCTGCGGATGGTCGCGCTGCTGCTCGCCTGGTGGCTGCTGGCGAGCACCGCGCTGTACCTGGTGGCCAGCGTGACCCGCGTGCCGGCCCTGGTCAGCAGGGTCGAGTGGCTCGCGCTCCCGGTCGTGCGCCAGGTGGCCGACCGTGCGGTGGCGGTCGCACTGGCCACCTCGATCGCCGGCGCCAGCCCGGCGGTGGCGGGCGCCCTGGTGGTCCGCAGCGCGCCCGGGCCGGTCGCCGCCACGGCCGCCACGGCCGCCACGACCACCACGACGACCCCGCGGTCAGACGGGTACGTGCCGCACCCGGCCGGGCCGACCGGCTCGCAGCCGGCGGCCCCGTCGAGCAGCACGTCCACCACCTCGGCGACCACCACGACGAAGACCACCACCACCACGAAGACCACCACCACGAAGACCACCACGCCGGCGACCACCACCACGCTGTCGACGACCACGTCCACCAGGGCCGCCACCACCACCTCGACCGCCGCCCCGCCGTCGACCACCCGGCCGGCGACCACCCCGACGGTGGAGCCCCCCGGCCCGAAGCCCACGTTCCAGGTCACCACCACGGCGCCGACTACCACCACACGCGCCGGTGCCCCAACCTCCACGCGCGCAGGCGCCCCCACCACCGCGCCGGCCCGCCAGCCCGCCCCGACCGCCAGCGCGCCCGGGCCCGGCTATCTGCCCCACCCGGCCGGCACGACCACGACGACCACGAACCCGCAGGGCCGCGGCAGCGCGCCCCCGGGAGCCCCTGGACCCGGGGAGCCGAGCCCTGGCGCGGGCCCTGGCCCGAGCGGCACCGTCCTGCCGTCCATCCACCGGGTGGAGCCGGGCGACAACCTCTGGCTGATCGCCAGGAACCAGCTCGCCCTGGCCACCGAGCGCAACCCACGGTCACTGCGCAACAGCGAGGTGGCCGCGTACTGGGTGCGGGTGGTCGCCGCGAACCGCAGCCATCTGCGTTCCAAGAACCCGGACCTCATCTACCCGGGCGAGTCCGTGCGCCTTCCACCCATCCCCAACAGCGCCGGAAGCTGACCATCCGGTCGGTGCGCGGCACGGCCTCGAATCTGCCAGGTCGACTTCGATCCCGGGCGTCCGGCTCGGCGCCGGGAATGGCGCCCGCGGCGCGGCCGCAGGCGGCCACCGGCCGATTCCACATTCCCGACCGGTTCATGACAAAGTTACGGAACTGATGCGCAGCCGGTAATAGCCCTCCAACCGGCTGTACCCCCCGCATCAGCAGCCCGGGTTCCCCCCGCCCGGTCTCGTCCACTCGTCCGGCGGGTCCGGACCAGGAGGTCAGTGTGCTGAAGGACGTCATCGCACCAGGCGACGTCAGAGTCGCCCCAACGCGGTACACGCCTGCGCGCTCGCCGCTGCGCATCGCCCTCGTCGCCCCGCCCTGGTTCGAGCTCCCCCCCAAGGGCTACGGCGGCATCGAGGCGATGCTGTTCTGGCTCGTCCAGGGCCTGGTCGCCCGCGGCCACGACGTCACGCTGATCGGAGCCGGCGAAGACCACACCGGCGCGCGCTTCCTGCCCACCTACGCCGAGCCGCCAACCGCCAAGCTGGGCCAGTCGTTTCCCGAGGTGATCCACGCCCTCACCGCCACCGAGTACCTGGACGAGCTCGAGGTCGACGTCCTCCACGACCACACCCTGGCCGGGCCGCTGCTGCTCCGCGGCACCCGGATCCCGGCCATCGTCACCAGCCACGGCCCGATCACCGGGGAGCTGGCCGAGTACTACCGGATGATCAACCGGTACGCCCGGCTGGTCGCGATCTCCGAGTTCCAGCGCACCAGAGCGCCGCACCTCCAGTGGGCGGGCATGGTCCACAACGCCATCCCGGTGGCCGAGTACCCGTTCCAGGCCAAGAAGGAGGAGTTCGTGCTCTTCCTCGGCCGCATGAGCGCGGAGAAGTCGCCCGACCTCGCCATCAAGGCGGCGCGGGCCGCCGGCCGGGAGATCGTCGTCGCGGCCAAGTGCAACGAGCCGGCCGAGCATGAGTACTTCGAGCAGCGCGTCCGCCCGCTGCTCGGGCCGGACGCCCACTGGTTCGGCGAGGCCGACTCCAAGCAGAAGAAGGAACTGCTGGCCCAGGCGCACTGCCTGGTCTTCCCGATCCAGTGGGACGAGCCGTTCGGCATCGTCATGGTCGAGGCCATGGCCTGCGGCACCCCGGTGGTGGCCCTGCGCCGCGGCTCGGTCCCCGAGGTGGTCCGCGACGGGCTCACCGGCTGGATCCGTGACGACCCGGCCAAGCTGCCGGCCGCGATCGAGCGCGCCGGCGAGCTCGACCCCTGGCGCTGCCGTAGCTGGGTGGCAGACAACTTCGACGTGTCCGGCATGGTCAGCGGGTACGAGGCCATCTTCCGGCGGGCCCTGCTGGCCCTGCCCGTGGGTGGCCTGACCCCGCAGGCCGGGCTCACGGAGAGCCCCGGTCAAGCACCTGCTGGGCGGGTCCGACGCTCCCTGAAGGTCCAGCGTGCATGAGCGCGGCGCCGGTGCTTGACCGGCACTGCCAGGCCAAGGCGGTACCCCGGATCGAGGAGGGCCGGGTCAGCGACCCACCGGGTCCAGCCAGAACGGGCTCGAGTAGGCGATGGCCCGGCCCAGCCCGGCCCATTCGCCCTTGGCCCGCGGGTCGGGCGGCTCGGCGGGGTCGCTGACCCGGAGCACCACCCAGGCGCCCTCGGCCGGGTCGAGCCGCGTCTCGAAGGCGACGACCGGGTCTTCCGGCTCCGGCACCTTCACGTCCTCGGCCGCGGCCAGGGCCGGCATCAGCGACCCGGGGCGGAGCACCTGCACGTTCAGCGGGCGGCCCTGCCATCCCTCGCCGCGGTCGAGGTCGACCTCGAAGCGGGCGGGGCCGCCGCGGTGGGCGACCGTGCCGCCCATGCGCACGCCCTCCAGGGACGCGTCCAGGCGCAGGCCCTTGACCCGGGTCGCGAAGAAGCGCCGGGCGGCGAGGGCCTCGAGCACGCCCGCCCGGGTCAGCTCGTGGACGTACAGGCCCGCCCGGCCCTTGTCCTCCGGGAACCCCCAGTCGGTGCCGTGCTCGTCGCTGACCCCCAGGATGCCGACCCGCCAGCCGGCGTTCAGGCACTGGTTGAGAGGCGACTCGCCTCCCTGCTGGGTGTCCTTGAACAGGTAGTCGTGCGTCTTGTTGAACATCTCCAGGCTGACCACACGGTCGGCCAGGGCCGGCCGGTAGCGGAAGTTGCCGAAGCGCAGCCGCCCCGTCCCGGGATGGTTGAAGCCGATCAGGCCCTCGGGGGCGCGGCGCTCCAGCCAGCGCCAGAGTGGGGCCATGGAGAAGACCAGCGTGCGCAGGGGGTCGGTCCACCGCTGGCTGCCCCAGATGTTGACATGCCCGAACAGCGCACTCGACCACTCGAACCCGCGCAGGGCGGCGAACTCGCCCGGCGCGTCGGCCGCGTCGGCCAGCCGCGCCGTGGTCTCCCAGGCGTGGCCGTCGATGCCCGTCCAGCCGGGCGCGTCGACCAGCCCCAGGAACACCGACGCCCAGCGGGAGTGGTCGGTGATCGCGGCCACGTCGAGCCCGGCCTCGCGCATCGAGGCGAAGGCGCGCGCCGGGTCGCCCTTGCCGTCCGACAGCATGGTGTGGTTGTGCAGGTCGGCGTGGACCAGGAACGGGCCGGGGAACAGCCGCGACCGCCGGCTGGTGCCCCACGCGTCGAGCCCCCGCTCCGGGGAGGGTTCCTGCTCCGCCATGCCTGCACGGTACCCCCGCCGCCGACCTTCGCGTGGCCGGCCTCGCGTGGAACCGACGCAGGCGACAACAATGGCATGGCCCGCTCGGCACGAACCAGGCACGGAAGGTGGCAGCGATGGCAGCTCCGAGGACCGTCCACCTCGTCCCCCACACCCACTGGGACCGCGAGTGGTACGAGCCGTTCCAGCGCTTCCGCATGCGCCTGGTCGACCTGGTCGACCGGGTCCTCGACCTGGCGGAGGCCGACCCGGGGTTCGCCTTCACCTTCGACGGTCAGACCGCCGCCATCGAGGACTACCTGGAGGTGCGGCCCGAGGCCGAGGCGCGCGTGCGCCGCCTGGCCGGGCGCGGGCAGCTCGCACTCGGCCCCTGGCGCATCCTGGCCGACGAGTTCCTGGTCTCCGGTGAGACGCTGGTCCGCAACCTCGAGAGCGGATGGCGGCGCGCAGAGGCCCTCGGCGGTGCCATGCGCGTCGGCTACCTGCCTGACGAGTTCGGCCACGCCGCCCAGCTTCCGCAGCTCCTGCGCCGAGCCGGCATCGAGCATGCGGTGCTCTGGCGCGGGGTGCCGGCCGCGATCGACCGCCACGCGTTCACCTGGGTCGCCCCCGACGGGTCCGAGGTGCGGACCGAGTACCTGGCCGCCGGCTACGGCAACGCCCTGCCCCTGCTCGCCCTGCCCGAGCGGCTGGCCGACCGGGTCGAGGCGTTCGACGAGCTGATGCGGCCCTTCTTCGGCGACGACGAGCCCCTCGGCATGTACGGGTCCGACCACACCGAGCCCCTGCCCGGCCTGGCCGGCCTGGTGGCCGATGTGAACGCGGCCCAGGACCGGTGGCGGCTGCGGGTCGAGACGCTCGGCGCCTACGTCGCCGGGCTCCCGGCCGTCGCCGGGCTCCCGGCCGGCGCCGACCACCTGCCGCGCTGGCAGGGGGAGCTGCGTTCGGGGGCGAGGGCCAACCTGCTCATGGGCGTGACCTCTGCGCGGGTCGAGGTGAAGGCGGCCTGCACCCGCGCCGAGCGGCTCCTCGAGCGCTACGCCGAGCCGCTGCAGGCACTGTGGGGCAGGTCCTGGCCGGACCGCTTCCTGGACCTCGCCTGGGGCAAGGTGATCGAGAGCTCGGGCCACGACTCGGTCACCGGCTGCGGCGCCGACGCCGTCGCCCACCAGGTGCTCGGCCGCCTCGCCGAGGCCGAGCAGATCGCCTCGGCCTTGCGCGACCGGGCCGCCGCCGAGGTGGCCATGCGCGTCCCGGCCGGCGCGGTGGCGGTGCTGAACCCGTCCCCGCACCCTCGCGGCGGCCTGGTCGAACTCGACCTGGCCGTGCCCGCCGGCTGGGACGCGGTCGAGCTGGAGCTGCCCGACGGCCGCCGCCTTCCCACCCAGGAGACCGCGCGCGACGCCACCCTGGTGGACGCCCGGGAGCTGCCCGGGCAGGAGCTGCCCGGCCTGCTCCAGCGGTGCATCCACCTGCTGGCCGACGTGCCAGCCCCCGCCCTGGGCTGGACCACGGTCCGCCCGGTCCCGCCCGCTGGCGGGCAGCAGCTCACGGCCAGGCCACCAGCGGCCGGGCAGCAGCTCAGAGTCGGACAGCAACTCACGGCCGGGCCGCCCGCGGCCGGGCAGCCGCCGGCCGCCGGGCCGCCCGGCGGGGAGGGCGCTCCGGGCGCAGGTGCCGTCGGCACCGCCGGGCCGTCCGGGCACGTGGTGCGGGCAGGGGAGCGGTGGCTCGCCAACGGGCTGGTCGAGGTCGAGGTGGCCGGCGACGGCACCCTGCGTGTCTCGGGCGGCGGGGCCGAGCTGGCCGGCGCCGCCCGGCTGGTCGACGGGGGCGACGCCGGCGACCTGTACAACTACGGGCCGCCGCCCGACGACGAGCTGGTGGACGCGCCGGTGTCGGTGGTGGTCCGCTGCGTCGAGGACGGCCCCCTGCGCGGGCGGCTCGAGGTGGCCCGCGCCTACCGCTGGCCGCGCGGCCTCCGCGACGACCTCGCCGGCCGCGCCGCCGAGCGGCGCGAGGCAGCCACGACCACGCTGGTGGAGGTCAGGGCCGGCGAGCCGTTCGTGCGCCTGACCCTGGTGGTCGACAACCAGTGCACCAACCACCGCCTGCGGCTGCACGTCCCGCTGGCCGCGCCCGCCGACCGCTCGTTCGCCGAGGGGCAGTTCGCGGTCACCGAGCGGGGCCGCACCGCCGAGGGCGGGCACGGCGAGGTGCCGCTGCCCACCTTCCCCGCCCGTGGCTTCGTCGCCGCCGGCGGCACGGCGCTCCTGCTCGACCAGGTCACCGAGTACGAGTTGCTCGACGGCGAGCTGGCCGTGACCCTGCTGCGGGCGGTCGGGCAGATCAGCCGCAACGACAACCCCTACCGCGAGGAGCCGGCCGGCCCCGAGCTGCCCACGCCCGGGGCCCAGGGCCAGGGCCGGCACGAGTTCCGCCTGGCCGTGCTGCCCCATGCCGGCAGCTGGCAGGAGGCCGGGGTCCTGCGCGCCATGGAGCGCTACCAGCACGACCTGGTGGCCGCGCCCGGCACGGGCGCGGCCGGCCCCCCCGGGGAACGCGGCCCGGGGGAGCGGGCCGGGGGGCGTGGCCCCGGGGAGCGGGCTGGGGAGCGCTCCCCGGGGGAGCGGGCCGGGGAGCACGGCCCGGGGGAGCGGGCCGGGGAGCACGGCCCGGAGGAGCGGGCCGGCCTCGAGGTCGAGGGGGAGGGCGTGGTGCTGTCGTCGCTCCGGCGCCGGGGCGGATGGCTCGAGCTGCGGCTCGTCTGCCAGCACCCGGCCGGCGCGACCGCAACCGTCACCGGGCCGTTCACCCGGGCCCGGGGGGCCGACCTGCTAGGCCGGGCCGGCGCCGACCTGCCCCTGGACGGGGGGGCGCTCCGGCTCTCTCTCCGCCCCTGGGAGATCGCCACTGTGCAGCTCGCCGGGCCGCCGCAGCAGGAGCGGCAGCCCAGCTGACCGGGGACCCGGGCTTCGGCACTTCGCCTGTGCTACCGGGCCGCATCGACTCCGGGCCGCAGGAGGAGCAGCCCAGCTGACCGAGGATGCGGGCTTTGCCGCACCCGCTGGTCGTCGTGCTGCCGGCGGCCGTGGTCGCCGAGGTCGCCCGGAGGGCGCCCGGCTCGGTCCAGGGCGGTATGGTGGCGTCCGGACGCCGGCGCCGGCCCGCGACGCCGACGGTGCCTGGCCGGGAAGGGGGGCGGGGAGGCCGGCAGGGGGGAGGCCGGCAGGGGGGAGGCCGGCAAGGGGGAGGCCGGCAAGGGCGGGGAGGCCTCTCGGGCGGTTGCAGGTGTCCAAGGGTGGAGCCGACCGGTAGCGTTGTCGAAACCCAAGGGAAGCGTGCCTGACGACCTCGACGTTCAAGGAGAGACCTCATGTGCGGGATCATCGCCGTCGTGCGACGCCCCTCCAGCCGCACGTCCCCGGCAGCCGCCGACGTGGTGCTCCGCCTGGAGCGGGCGTGGGCAGCGGCATCCGAGGCACACCAGGTCGGGACCGCCATAGCGGCGCACCTGGACCGGGCCGCCGGCGAGCTGGAGGCGGTCGACGAGCTGCTGCGGGGCGCGGCCGGCCTCGAGTGCCTGCTCGGCGACCCGGTCCGGCTGGCCGCGCTCGACCGGCGCGCCGGTGAGCTCGAACACCTGGTGGACCGGATGGAGGCCCGCCTCGACGCCGGGCAGCACGGCCAGCCCACCACCACGCTCGAGGCGGTCAACGCCGCGCTGGTCCGGCTCAAGGACGCGCTGTGGGCGATCCGCCGCGACCGGATCGTGACCGCCCAGGCGGTGGGGGCGCTCGCCGGGCCGAACCCGGGCCGCGCCACGGTCGAGGCGTTCGCCTCGATCCAGACCGCCCTGTCCGCGCTGGACCGGCTGGAGGTGCGCGGGCGCGATTCTGCCGGCCTGCACGTGCTCGTCACCGGGCACGGGCTCGACCTGGACGACCCGGAGGTCGCCCGCATGCTCGCCGCCCGGCGGCAGGACCGGCTGTTCACCTCCAGGGCGGTGCGCACGCCCCACGGCCATCTGAGCTTCGTCTACAAGGCGGCCAGCGAGGTTGGCGAGCTGGGCGACAACGGCCGCCGGCTGCGCGCCGCGGTCACCGGGGACGCGCTGCTCCGCCGGGCCCTGGCCGCCGAGGGCGCCGAGGCGATGGTGCTCGGGCACACCAGGTGGGCCAGCGTCGGCATGATCAACGAGGCCAACGCCCACCCCCTCAACCAGGAGGAGGACGGCGGGCCCGAGACCCCCTACACCGTGGCGGCGCTCAACGGCGACGTCGACAACCACGCCCAGCTCGTCGAGCGGCACGGCCTGAAGCTCCCGGACGAGATCACCACCGACGCCAAGGTCATCCCGGTGCTGGTCTCGCGCCGGCTCGCCTCGGGGCTGCCCCTCGAAGAGGCGTTCCGGCAGACCGTGGCCGAGTTCGACGGCTCGGTCGCGGTCGCCGCGAGCGTGGCCGAGGCGCCCGGCCAACTGCTGCTTGCCCTGCGGGGCAGCGGGCAGGCGCTGTACGTGGGCCTCGCCGACGACCTGTTCGTGGTCGCCAGCGAGCCCTACGGCCTGGTCGAGGAGAGCGCCCGCTACCTGCGGATGGACGGCGAGGCGAGCAGCGACCCCGACGGCGGAGGCCGCGGGCAGATCGTCGTGCTCGACCGGGCCCTGGCCGGGGCGACCGCCGGGATCGGTCGGCGCACCTACCAGGGCACCGACCTGCCGGTCGGCGAGGGGGACCTGCACCGGGCCGAGATCACCACCCGCGACATCGACCGCGGGGCCTTCCGGCACTACCTGCTGAAGGAGATCTCGGAGGCGCCGGTCTCGCTCCGCAAGACGCTGCGGGGCCGGATCCGGGAGGTGGGCGGGCGTCTGGCCGTCAACCTCGGGCCGGAGACCCTCCCCGACACGGTCCGGCGGCGGCTCGAGACGGGCGCCGTCCGGCGGGTCCTGGTGATCGGGCAGGGGACCGCGGCCGTGGCCGGCATGAGCGTGGCCGCCTCGATCACCGAGGCGCTGGGGGGCACCCTGGCCGTCACGGCGCTGCCCGCCACCGAGCTGTCCGGGTTCGGCCTGGACGGCGACATGGGCGACGCCCTGGTGGTCGCGATCAGCCAGTCGGGCACCACCACCGACACCAACCGCACCGTCGACCTGCTGCGGGCCAGGGGCGCCGCGGTCCTCGCGATCGTGAACCGGCGGGGGAGCGACCTCACCCACAAGGCCGACGGGGTGCTGTTCACCTCCGACGGCCGGGACGTGGAGATGAGCGTCGCCTCCACCAAGGCGTTCTACGGCCAGGTGGCGGCCGGGCTGCTGCTCGCCTTCGCCATCGCCGACGCGGTCGGCGTCGGCGACCCCGACCGGCGCCACGAGTTGCTGGCTGCCCTGCGCGAGCTGCCCGCGGCCATGGAGCGGCTGCTCGGGCAGCGCGAGCACATCGCCGAGCTCGCCCAGAGGCACGCGCCGGCCAAGCGCTACTGGGCGGTGGTCGGCAACGGGCCCAACCGGGTCGCGGCCGAGGAGATCCGGATCAAGCTGTCGGAGCTGTGCTACAAGTCGATCGCCTGCGACGCCACCGAGGACAAGAAGCACATCGACCTGTCGTCGGAGCCGCTGACGCTGGTCTGCGCCGCCGGCCTTGCCGGGTCGGCCGCTGACGACGTGGCCAAGGAGGTGGCGATCTTCCGGGCCCACAAGAGCGTCCCGCTGGTGATCGCGACCGAAGGAGAGGCCCGGTTCAACGCGGCGGCCGGGGTGATCGCCGTGCCCGCGGTCCACCCCGCGCTCGCCTACGTGCTGTCGACCATGGCCGGGCACCTGTTCGGCTACGAGGCCGCCCTTGCCATCGACGCCCAAGCCTTGCCGCTGCGGCAGGCCCGGGCGGCCATCGAGCGCACCGCCGGCTCCACCCGCACCGCCGACGAGCTGCTCGACCGGCTCGGCCCGGAGCTCGAGGCCCCGGCCATGGAGTACCGGACCCGCCTGCGGAGCGGCCGCTACGACGGCACCCTCGAGGCGAGCACCGCGCTGTCGGTGGCGTCGCTGCTCCGCTACGCCGAGCGGACCATCCCGCTCGACGCCTGGCAGGCCGAGTTCGGCACCCAGGCGACGCCCGGCGCGGTCGTCGACGACCTCGCTGTGGCCCTCACGGCCGGCATCGACGAGCTGACCCGGCCCATCGACGCGATCAAGCACCAGGCCAAGACCGTCACCGTCGGGATCTCGCGCTCCGACGAGACCGTGCTCACCGTGCCGCTGGTGCGCCAGCTCCTCGACGCGGGCGCGGTCCGCGCCCAGCTCGGCTACGACACGCTCCGGACCGTGGCCGCGCTCGACCCGGCGGTCGCGCGCGTCACCGGGTTCACCCGCTACCGCATCGAAGGCGAGGCGGGCGACGAGGCCGCCAAGCTCGCCGTGCTCGCCAAGGGCGGGATCTCCGAACGCCTGGTGTCACGGGCCGAGCAGGACCACCGCCTGCGCGGCACCAAGCAGCTGGTGGCGATCGAGCGCCAGGTGCTGGCGGCCAGGGGGCGGAGCGACGGCCGCACCGTGCTCCTGGTCCCCGAAGTCGCCGACGGCCACACCACCGGCCTCACCCTGCTGCACGTCGACTTCCACGAGCGGCTGCCCGCGACCCGGGCGCGCACCGTGCTCGAGGGGTACCGGGGCCGGCTCGCGGCCCTGCGCAGCGCCGTGACCGAGACCGAGCCGGCGTTCGATGAGACGCTGCTCGGCCAGCTGCCGGTGGCCAGCCTCGTCACCGACCCGGTCGAGGCCCTGGCCGACCGCTGGCGAAGCGCCCCGGCCGCGCCGTAGCCCCGGGCCGCTGCCCGGCCGCTGGCGGGGCGCCTCTGCCGCGCCGTAGCCCGGGCTCCTGCGCGGCCAGGGCGGTGACCCCCGCCTGCGCGGCCAGGGCGGTGACCCCGGCCGCCGGGACGCGACGGTCAGCGCCTGGCCAGCGCCTGGAGCCTCCTGAGCGTCTGCTGCCCCTGGCCCACCGTGACCTCGAGGGCGCAGTTGATCCGCACGTCGCCGTTGAGCGGCACCCCGCTGTTCTTGAGGATGCGCAGCACCGTGAAGTTCTGCTGCAGCTGGGTGACGACCTGGGCGGGGATGTTGGCGCCGCTGCGCGGCGACGCGCCGGTGCAGGTGACCCCGACGACGCCGTCGCCGGCCCCGGAACCCTCGGGCAGGTTGGAGAAGCCGTTGGTGACGGGGACGAGCAGGTTGCTGATTACGCCAGTGGCCGTCTGGGGCTCCGGCTGGGCGCCCGCGCTGCGCAGCGACCCGGCCAGCAGCGCGGCCGCGAGCCCGACCACGGCCAGGACGGCAGCGAGCGTGCCGCTGCGGGAGACGGTAGCGGGCATCAGGCCCCCCCTTCTGTCGGCGAATGCCCGCAACTCTCCCACCCCGGAGGGGTTTGTCAAGAACTGCCCGGAACGGCCGGGGGGCTCAGCCCGGACCCTGGTCGCCGTGGCCGAGCGCTGCCCTGGCACCGGGGTGTCAGCAGCCGCGGCCGACGCACTGATCATCACCGCGAGCGTGGCCAGCCTCCTGGCCGTCACGCTCGTCATCGCAGCGGGGCGCGCGAGTGGTTCCGGGGCCAGGGACGTGCGGGCCGCGCTCGCAGTGGCCAGTGTCGTTCTGTCCTGGTTGGTCGTGCAGACCGTCTTCACGTCGCGCTACGCCCGGCTCTACTACACCGGGCCCGACGGCGGGATCAGCTTCAACCAGGAGACTCCTCCCCGCTACTCCGATTTCGCCTACCTCGCCTTCACCATCGGGATGACGTTCCAGGTCTCCGACACCAATCTCGAGACCCCGGTGATCCGGGCGACGGCACTCCGCCATGCGCTCTTGTCGTACCTCTTCGGGGCGGTCATTCTCGCAACAACGATCAACCTGGTCTCCGGGCTGCTCAAGTAGCCAGTCTCGTTGCCCGTGTTCAAGGCGTGCGGCGCCGCAGGGTGGCCGCGTCCACCTACACCCGCGGTCTGGTACGTCCGTCGACATGGGCCAAACGCCAGCGACCTTGGGCTCGGCGGTAGTCCTCTTTTCGCCAGAGACCTCAGGCCGCCTGGCTCAGGTTCATAGCCGAGTCTGCATCGGCTTTCGAGTACGGCCGAAGACCCCGTCGGCCTCCCGGGGACAGCGAGGGTCGTCGGGCCAGGTGCTGATCACAAAAGCAGCGGCGGCGGCACGGCGTCGGGATCCCACCAGTCCGGCTCCGGCTCGACCTCCGGGTGCAGGTGCAGCAGGTGCTGGCGGAGCTCCTCGGGATTGGCGGCGAGGTATGCGCAGTACGGACACGGTTCGCCTTCCGGCACCTGGGTCTCCTCCCGTGAAGCGATCTCTGACTGATGACGTCCCTACCCCATGACCGCTTAGCTCTACCGCGATCTTGGTTGTCCCCAGGTCAGCCCGGTGAGCAGGGTGGCGGCGCCCAGCGCGGCATCGATCGGGTGCGCAGGACCCCGCACCTGGCCTACCCGTTGCTTCGCCGGACTGGCCTGCCGGTCTCATGACACCAACAGGCCGCAGGATCTGGAGGTCAGCGGTCGCCTTTGCGGCATACCATGGGTACTGGAGGCACAGATCCCCGTGGCGAGAAGGATCGGGGCGATGACGACAAGCGGTTGGCGTATCGACTGGGCGGCCCTTGGAGCAAACATGGGCTCCACGGTGCTGTTCACCCTCCTGCCGCTCAGCCCCTTCCTTTGGGGGGCCCACTACACCCACTGGCTGATCGGGCTGGCCATTGGGATCGTCTTGGGCCTCTACTTCTACGTCCGGAGAGAGCGTTACACCGAGCCAGGCCCCGACGCCGACGAGACCCGGTTTCCACGCTGAGGAGCCGTCGCGCCTGGGAGGCCACTGAACAAGGGCCGTTCTTGCCGGGCTGCAACGCCGCAGCTCAGGGCGTCGCAAACCAGGTCGCCCGCCGGCCTGCCACCGCAGGCGATGATGTACAGCCGCAGGCGATGATGTACAGCACCCGTCGCTGCATCTCCCGATTGGCCACAGACCTGGAAGGCCGTGGCGGGGCCGGTGCCTTGTGACACCGGCCCCGCCGTCAGGCCTGCCGCGTCAGCGCAGACCGATGTTCACCGAGTAGGTCTGCCCGTCGTCCAGCTGGACGCCGATGCGCCAGTAGAAACCCTTCTGGCCGCTCGACGTCCCCCAGTTGTAGATGTACTGCTGGCCGCTCGAGTCCCAGCGGTAGGCCCCGCTGGTGCTGGGCAGGTCGCCGTACGCGGACTCGTCCACCGGTGCGGTCGTCGGGCTGCCCTTCGCGGGGGTGACCCACTGCGGCAGGCTGGTTGGCTGGACGACCGTGCCGTCGCTCTTCTTGAGCTGGAACTTCGCCGGGACGGTGCTGCCCGCCTTGAAGATGCTCACGGTGGTGGTCCCGACCTGGTGGGCGGTGTCGTTGATCGGCTGCAGGAACCCGTCGAACCGGTAGATCACCTGGTAGGTGCCGGTTCGCGTAACGGTGTTGCCGGCCTTGTCGGTGGCGGTCGCGGTGAAGGCGAAGGTGCCGACGCCGCTCGCGAGCCCGCCGCTCACCCGGACCGAGCACCAGGCAACGCCCGAGACGTCGTCACCTGCGGCGCACGAGGCCGCTGGCACCGCGCCGAGGGTGTAGATGCCGCCGTCCTTCAGGCTGAGCGTGCTGATGGTTGGGGCCTCGGCGTCGATGTTGATGTGGTCGACGGTCGCGCTCTTGGCGTTGCCAGCGTTGTCGACCGCCGAGGCGGTCACGGACTGGTTGGCGCCGTTGCCGGTCAGGGTCACGTCGTCGGGGCAGACCACGACGGCGGACAGCGCATCGGAGCAGGTGAAGTGCACCGTCACCGGGCCGGTGTACCAGCCGTTGGACCCGACCGCGCCCGAGACGATCGCGCCGCTGATGGCCGGCTGGGTCTTGTCGAGCTTGACGGTCACCGAGTCGGTGCCGACATTGCCGGCGGTGTCCTTGGCCTGGCCGTTGACGACCTGCCCGCTGGTCTCGTCGCCGACCAGCACGTCCGAGGTGGTCGAGCTCGGGTCGACGCCGGAGCCCGTGTCGTCGTCCCTGGCGCTGAAGTGGACGGTCACGTCGCTTGAGTTCCAGCCCGCGGCGTTCGGCGTCGGGGTCAGCGTGTGGGTCATGGTCGGGGCGATGTTGTCGTATTTGAGCCCGATCGTGTTGTTCGGCTCCTGGTTGCCGGCCCTGTCGAGCGCGTAGTAGTCCACGGTCGCGTTGCCGCTGCCGCTCAAGGGGACGTCCACGTCGACGCTGGCGCCGGCCGCGACCTGCCCGGTCCCGCCGTTCACGCTGTAGTGGACCTCCTTGACGCCGGCCGGGCCAAGGTCGGTGGCGCGCAGGGTCACGGTGGCGCTGCTCCCGGTGCAGTAGCCGTTGGTGGCCGTGCAGAGGTTGTTGGCCTTGGTCTGGGGCGCCTGGCCGTCGATGTTGATGCCGCCGACGGTCCTGCCGGGTGCCGAGTTGCCCGCGTGGTCGGTCGCGGGGTCGCTTGTGACGCTCTGGTTGCTGCCGTCGCCGCTGATCACCCTGCTGGTCGGGCAGGACGCGACGCCGGACAGGTTGTCGGCGCAGGTGAAGTCGACCACGACGTCGGTGTTGTACCAGTCGTCGCCGTTGGGCGCCGTCGTCGGGCCGCCGTTGATCGTGGGCGGTGTGCGGTCGATCCTGATGCCGTCCAGCGACGCGCTGGCGGTGTTGCCAGCCTTGTCGGAGACGCTCACCGGCCCGGCGCTGAGGTTGGTGCCCTCCCCGGTGACCAAGCTGTCGTCAGGCTGGGTGCTCGTGTCGACGCCGGACAGCGCGTCCGAGGCCGTCCAGCGGATCGTCACGTCACCCTTGTGCCAGCCGTCGGCATTGGGGTCGGTGGTTGGCGCGCCGGCCAGGTACGGCGGGGTCAGGTCGATGTTGATGTCGTTGGCCGTCGCCTCGCTGCTGTTGCCAGCGTTGTCCTGCGCGCTGCCCGTCAGGCTCTGGCCGGCGCCCTCGTTGTCGAGTAGGCCGCCGCCGACGCACCCGGCGACCCCCGACTCTGCGTCGTCGCACGTGAAGCCTACGAGGACGGGGGTGTTGTTCCAGCCGTTGGCGTTCGGCGCGGGCGACCGGTTGGGCGTGATGGTGGGCGGGACGCCGTCGACCCTGAGCGTGATGCTGTGGCCGTCGGCGGTCCCGTCCTCGACGTTGCCGGCCCGGTCGAGGCTCCAGTAGGTGATCGTGTGGCTGCCCTTCAAGCCGTGGTGGAAGGGGCCGTCGTAGGTGTGCAGGGCACCGCCGTCCACACGGTAGTAGGTCGCCTCGACGCCCGAGAGGCTGTCCACCCCGGCGAGGGTGATCTCGACCGGTCCGGCGTACCAGCCGCTGTCCAGCGGCGCGGGCACGTCCGCCGAGGTGCTCGGCGCGGTGCGGTCGATCTTGACCCCCGCGAGGCTCCTGCTGGTCGAGTTGCCCGCGTTATCGCTGATCGAGGCGCTGGCCGAGAGGTTGTCGCCTTCCCCGGTGATCGTGCTGGCGGCCGGGCAGCCGCCGGCCAGGCCGGACGGCGCGTCCGAGCAGGTCCAGTCCACGGTGACGTCGCCTGCGTACCAGCCGTTGCCATTCGGGGCGCTGGTGGCGGCACCGGTGAGCGACGGGGCCGTCTTGTCGACGTTGATCCCGGTCAGCCCATCGCTTTCGGAGTTGCCCGCCCCGTCGGTGGCGGTGCCGCTCGCGCTCTGGTCGACACCCTCGCCGACGGTCTTGGACGCCGGGCACCTGTCGATGCCCGACAGCGCGTCGGAGCAGCTGAAGCTCACCGTGACGTCATCGGCATACCAGCCGTTCGCGTTGGTGGCGCGGTCGGCGCCCGCGCTGATCGTCGGGGCGGTCTCGTCGATGGAGACGGTCGCCGGGTCGGTCGTCTTGTTCCCGGCGTTGTCGACGGCCGTCCCGGTCACCGGCTGGCCCTTGCCTTCGGTGGTGACCGTCTGCGGGCCGCTGCAGCTCGCGATGCCCGACAGGGCGTCCGAGCAGGTGAAGGCGACCGTCACGTTGGTGTTGTTCCAGCCGTTGCCGTTGGCCGCGGGCGACTGGCTGTGGTTGATGGCCGGCGAGGTCTTGTCGATCCTCACCTGGACGGTGTTGGCGGCCTCGACGTTGTCGGCCTCGTCCACGCTCCAGAACTCCAAGGTGTGGACACCTTCGGCGCTGATCGAGATGCTCGTGCCGGTCTGCTGCGCGCCGCCGTCGAGCCGGTAGTGGGTGGCCCTGACTCCCGAGAGGGCGTCGTCAGCGCTCAGGCTGATGGTGACGTCGTCGTTGTTCCAGTCGCCGGGTGCCGACGCGGTCGTGGTGGGCGCCGTCTTGTCGATGTTGACGGCCGGGCTGCTGCTGGCGCCGGTCGTGTTCCCTGCCTTGTCGCTGACCGACGCTGCCGCGGTCTGGGCGGTGCCTTCGCCGCTGATCGTGCTGTTGGCCGGGCAGGTGCCGTCGATGCCGGAGAGCGCGTCCGAGCAGGCCCAGTCGATGGTGACGTCGCCGGAGTACCAGCCGGCCGCGTTGGCGCTCGTCGTCGGGGCGCCGCTCAGGGCCGCAGCCACCTTGTCGATGTTGACCGGCCCGACCGTGTCGCTTGAGGTGTTGTCGGCGTTGTCGGTCGCGGTGCCCGCACGTGACTGGTCGGCGCCGTTGCTGGCCAGCGTGGTCGTCCCTGTGCAGTGCTTGATGCCTGACAGCGCGTCGGCGCAGGTGAAGCTCACGGTCACGTCGGTGTTGTTCCACCCGTTGGCGTTCGCCGCCGGGCTGCGGCTGCCGCTGATCGTCGGTGCCGTCTTGTCCAGCTTGACGGCGACCGAGCCGCTGCCGGCGTTGCCCAGCCGGTCGGTTGCGCTCGACGTCTTGGTGACACCGGGCGTATTCGCGGTCACGCTCTCGGTCGCCGGCGTTGGGCCGCTCGCCACGCCGGCGCCGGTGTCGGTCGCGCTCCAGGTGATCGTGACATTGGCGTTGGTCCAGCCCGCGGCGTTCGGGGCGGGGGAGAGGGCGGCGGTGACGGTCGGGCCGGTGTTGTCCAGGACGTAGGCGGCGGTGGCGGGGCTCTGCGACTGGCCGGTGCAGTGATTGGCGTTGAAGTTCGGCGAGGCGGCTGCCGTTACGCCCTGCACGCCGTCACCGGTGCCGGCCGTGAGCGGGAACGACCACGACGACTTCGCCGTGCTGGACGTCTGGCGCGCCGTGTACGCGCCGGTGACCTCGACGCACCTGGTGTCGGATGACGTGGCCACCGTGAGGGTGAGGGCCGCGCCGTTCCTGGCATACAGCGTGCCGTCCACACTCGCCGTCCCCGTGCCGCCGCTGAACGACGCCGAGGTGACCGAGGCGGCCGAAGCCGGGGTGAGCTGGACGAGCGTGGCGGCAAGCGCGAGCAGGGTGGCGAGCGCCACCGTGAGCTTCGGGTTCCTGGCCACCGTGAGCTTCGGGTTCCTGAGGGATGCGGAATGGTGCACGATGCCTCCGTCGCTTGAGCTGGGTTGCCACGACGGTAGTGATCCGGACATTGGTCGCCCATGGCCTGGTGGGGGGATCCGGCGTCGAGGTTTCTCGACACGCACTACGTAGGCACCGGGACACGGGCAACGGGCACCGGGCACCGGGCACGGGCAACGGACACCGGACAGGGGCAACGGGCACCGGGCACGGGCGTCGGCACCGGGCAACTGGCACCGGCCGACCCGGCGCTCGGCAGGAGCCGCGGGTCGGCCTTGTCAGCGTCCCTCGAGCAGCCGGACGGCGGCCTCGCGGTCGGGCACGCGCAGCTTCTTCACGACCGCGGCGACGTGGGTGCGGATTGTGGCATGGGAGACAAAGAGGCGTTCGGCCATCTCATGCGTGCTCAGCCCCTCGCACAGCAGGTCGAGCACCTCCCACTCGCGGCTCGTCAGCTCCACGCCCTGGCGGCCGAGCAGCGGCAGCCGGCGGCGCCGGCCGCGCTCGCGGAGATCCTGGATCACCCGCGCGACGAGATGGCGCGGCAGGGCCGCCTCGCCCGCGAGCACGCCGCGGAGCGCATGAGGCAGGCGCTCCGGGCGGGTTTCCTTGGGCAGGTAGCCGACGGCGCCGGCGCGCAGGGCGTCGAACAGGTCGTCGTCGTTGCGCGAGACGGCGAGCATGACGACCGCGGTGTCCGGCAGGCTCGAGATGATCGCCTGCGCGGCCGCGATCCCGTTACCCGGCACGTGAACGTCCACCAGGCACAGGTCCGGACGCTCGCGCACGGCGGCCTTGACCGCCGCGCCAGCGTCGGCGACCTCGGCGCACACCTGAAACCCGTCGTCCTCCAGGACTGCCCGCACCCCGGCCCGCGTAGCGGGGTGGTGATCGGCGATCAGCACTCGGATCCGCTCGGCCATGGCAGCCACACCTCCGCCTCGGATCCCCCGGACGCGAGACCAGCCGCAAGCTTTCTCCGAGTGCTTCGGCGCGTTCTCCTCTGCGCATGAGACGCAAGCTTCCGTGAGGTCGAGCGGGGACTCGCGCCGGAGCGCCATCCTGGCCAGCCGGGCGAGGAACACGCGGTTCCCGGCGGCGGCGCGGACGACCGGGCGGAGCGCCGCCTCGGCGTCCAGCGTGCCGTTGAGCTGCCGGAAGTCGAAGAAGACGATCGCGTCCGCGAGGGCCTGGGTCTCGGGCTCGTCGATCCAGGCGCGGAAGTACCGCTGCCAGGTCCCAAGCGGCACGCGCCAGCGCGGGTTGGTGGCCATGATCCCGCCTGGGCAGCGGGGGAAAGCCACAGCGCTCGAGGACTTCGACCAGGTGCTCGGCCAGCGCGGCGAGGTACGCCTCGGCGTTGGCCGGTGCGTCGTCGGACAGCACGAGCGCGTGGTCCTGGTCGGTGTGGAGCGTCGCCTCCACCCGCGCCTGGCTGCCGAGGATGAGGAATGCATAGGGCGCCGGCGGTGCGCCCAGGCGGGTCTCGGCGTCGCGGAGGAGCGGTTGCCTCCGACCCCGTCGTCCTGGCAGCTACCGTCCGCCTTTCGACCGTTTGTAACCGCTGGAGGCTCGGACGATCAGCTCCGGCTCGAAGACCAGCTGGCGGTGGCTGTGGCGCCGGTCCTCGGAGGTCTCCTCGATGAGCAGCTCCGCTGCGGCCCGCCCCAGCTCGTCACGAGGCTGCCGGACCGACGACAGCGGCACGGCGGCCGCGGCGGCGAAGTCGATATCGTCGTAGCCGACGATCGCGAGGTCGTCGGGGACCCGAAGCTGGCGGCGGGTCATCTCCTGGAGAACGCCCAGCGCGAGCAGGTCGTTGGCGCAGAACGCCGCCGTCGGCCGGCGGTTCGCCGGGAGCTCGGCGATCTGCGCTCCGGCGGCGCGTCCGGACGAGAAGTTGAGCGCCGCCGTCTCCACCCTGATCAACCCCGACTCCGGAAGACCGGCCGCGGTGAGGACACGTTTGGTGCCGTCGTAGCGGTCGGAGACCTGCTTGAACCCGAACGGGCCGCCGACGAAGGCGATCCGCTCGTGGCCCTGGTCCACCAGGTGGGTGGCGGCCAGCTCGCCGCCGTAGACGTCGTCGACCGACACCGAGCAGAAGCTGCGGGTGGACGCCCAGCGATCGACCAGCACCACCGGCATCCCGCGCTGCCGCAGCTGCCGCAGCCGCGTTCCCACCCCCTCGACCGGGGTGATCAGGATGCCCTGCACCCGGTGCTCCTCGAGCAGGTCGAGGTAGCGGCGCTCGCGGTCGGCCTTCTCGGCGCTGTCGCAGAGGATCACCGCCAGCCCCTCCGCGGTGACGGCCTCCTCGACCCCGCGGGCGACGTCGGTGAAGAAGGGGTTGGCGACATCCAGCACGACCAGCCCGAGGGTGCGGCTGCGGCCGGCCCGCAACTGGCGGGCGGACTCGTTGCGGACGAACCCCAGTTGCGCGATGGCCTCCTCCACCCGAGCCCGCGTGGCTGGCGCGACAACCTCCGGCCGGTTCAGCACGTTGGACACGGTCCCGACCGACACGCCGGCCTCTGCCGCCACGTCACGGATGCTGTAGGTGGTCGCTGGGGCCTTCACGATTCCTGCCTCCTCCGCTCGCACGGCGCCAAGTATGCAGTACCGTCGCGCTGAATCGTACCAAGCATCTAGGCGAATCTCGCCTTTACACACTCGGGAAACCGGGACGTAACCCCTTGACAACGCAGGTCGCGCCCGCTTACGTTCCTCCAACAGTCTATGAAACGATTCAACGCGGCCTCCGTAGGGAGGAGTATGGATGGCACAGGCCGAAGGCAGTTCGCGCCCGCCCACGGCTGGCCCGGTCGGCACTCCTCTGCTGATCCTGGTGCACGCCACGAAGTCCTTCGGATCGGTCCAGGCCCTCGAGGACGGGTCGATCGAGCTGTACCCGGGTGAGGCGCACGCCCTGATCGGCGAGAACGGCGCCGGCAAGTCGACCCTGGTGAAGATCCTGGCTGGCGTGCACAGGCCGGATTCAGGCCGGCTGCTCCTGGACGGCAAGGAGCTCCGCCTTGCCAACCCAGCCGATGCCCGCGAGGCCGGGATCGCAGTCATCTACCAGGAGCCGACGCTTTTCCCCGACCTGTCGGTCGCGGAGAACATCTTCATGGGGCGTCAGCCACTGTCCGGCGGACGGCGGATCGATACCGGCGAGATGCGCCGCCAGGTCTTGGCGCTCATGGAGCGGCTTGGCGTCCCCCTCGACCCGTCTCGCCCCGCCCGCGGCCTTTCCATCGCCGATCAGCAGATTGTCGAGATCGCCAAGGCGTTGTCGTTCGACGCCCGGGTCATCGTCATGGACGAGCCGACCGCGGCGCTGTCCGGGGCGGAAGTCGAGCGCCTGTTCACGGTGGCCCGAACGCTGCAGGAGCACGGCGCGGCCGTTTTGTTCATCTCCCACCGGCTCGACGAGGTCTTCGCTCTCTGCCAGCGGGTGGCCATCATGCGCGACGGCCGACACGTGTTCAGCGGCCCGCTCGAGGGGCTCACCAACGACGACCTCGTGCGCCGGATGGTCGGCCGCGAGCTCGACGCGCTGTTCCCGAAGCAAGCGACGACCCGGGGGGGCGTCGCTCTGTCGGTCCGCCGGCTGACCAGGGAGGGCGTCTTCACCGACGTCAGCTTCGACGTGCATCACGGCGAGATCGTCGGCCTGGCAGGCCTGGTCGGCGCCGGACGCAGCGAGGTCGCCAGGGCCGCGTTCGGGATCGACCGGCGCGACGCCGGCCAGGTGACGGTCGAAGGACGCGACCTCCCGGCGGCGTCGCCGACGGCCGCGATGGCGGCCGGCATGGGCCTGGTGCCCGAGGACCGCCGCGAGCAGGGGCTGGTCATGGACCTGTCGATCGCCCGCAACGCGAGCCTGGCATCACTTCGGCGACTGCGCCGCGGCGTCCTGATCCGTAGCGCCGACGAGCGGAAGCTGGCCGCCGACTGGGCCACCCGGCTGCGGCTGAAGTTCGCCCGGCTCAGCGACCCGGTCTCGACGCTTTCCGGCGGCAACCAGCAGAAGGTCGTCCTGGCCAAGTGGTTGGCCCGCCGCCCAACGGTCCTGATCGTCGACGAACCGACCCGCGGCATCGATGTCGGCACCAAGGCTGAGGTCCACCGCCTGCTGTCCGACCTCGCCGGCCAGGGCGTGGCCGTCCTGATGATCTCCTCCGAGCTGCCGGAGATCCTCGGCATGGCCGACCGCGTGCTGGTGATGCACGAAGGGCGGCTCACCGCGGAACTGTCCCGCGAGGAGGCCACCGAGCAGACCGTCATGTTCGCCGCGACCGGCCACACCGGCAAGGAGGTGGGGCGGTGAGCACGGCCGTGGAAGGCCAGGTGGAGGCCACCAAAGGCGGTCAGCGCAGCGGCAGCCATCTCGTCGAGGTCGCATTCAGGGTCCGCGAGCTGGGCATTCTGGCCGCTCTCGCCTTGGTCGTCGTCATCACCACCGCGTACAGCCCGCGCTTCCTCAGCGGCCAGAGCCTCCGCGACCTGCTGCTGAACGCCTCCATCATCGCGCTGCTGACCGTCGGCCAGACGCTGGTCGTCATCACCCGCAACGTCGACCTCTCGGTCGGCTCGGTGCTCGGGCTGACGGCGTTCATGACCGGGAACCTGTTCGTCGGCCGCCCTGGCATGCCCGTCGTCGTGGCGGTGCTCGCCGGGCTGCTGGCCGGCGCCGTCTGCGGCGCGATCAACGGCGCCGTGACGGCGGTTGGCAAGGTGCCGAGCCTTGTGGTCACCCTGGGCACCCTGTATGTGTTCCGCGGCATCGATTACGCCTGGGCCGGTGGCCGGCAGATCAATGCCGCGGATCTGCCCGACAGCCTACTCACCCTCGGTAGCGGGCGCTTCCTCGGGGTCCCCTATCTCGTCGCGATCACCGTGCTGCTTGTGGCCGTCGCGGCCTACGCGCTGCGCTCCTACCGTGCCGGCCGCGAGCTGTACGCGATCGGCTCCAACCCCGACGCCGCGTTGCTCGCCGGTATTCCGGTCGGCCGGCGAGTCTTCGCCGCGTTCGTCCTCAGCGGCGCCGTGGCGGGGCTGGCGGGGGTCCTGTTCACGGCCCGCTACGGGACGGTCGACGCCACCGCCGGTACCGGTTTCGAGCTGCAGGTCATCTCCGCGGTGGTGGTCGGCGGCGTCGCGATCTTCGGTGGCAGCGGCTCCGTGGTCGGCGCCGCCCTCGGCGCCCTGCTGCTGAGCACGATCGGCAGCGCCATCGTGGTCCTGCGGGTTCCCTCGTTCTGGCAGCAGGCGATCGTCGGGGCGCTGCTGATCGGCGCCATCGCCCTTGACCGACTGCTCGGCCTCCGCATCGCCGCCGCGCTCAGGCAAAGGAGCATTCGAAGTGGCAGCTGACACCCCCGCGGCCAGGTCGACCCGGCAGGACCAGCGGCCAGGGCTGCGGCGACTGCTGCGCTGGGAGACCGCGCTCGTCCTGCTCCTGGTAGCCGTCGGGCTGGTCGGCGAGCAGACCTCGCCCGGCTTCCTGACCGGCGCGAACCTGTTCTACCTCGGCCTCGACGTCGGCGAGATCGCGCTGATGGCGCTGCCGCTGACCATGATCATCATCGCCGGCGAGATCGACCTGTCGATCGCCTCCATCCTCGGCCTGACCAGCGCGCTGCTGGGCTGGCTGTGGAACGCCGGCTGGCCGCTGGAGCTCATCTTCCCGACCGTGCTCGTGGCCGGCGCGCTGGCGGGAGCGCTCAACGGCTTCTTCGTCACCCGACTCGGCCTGCCCTCGCTCGCGGTGACCATCGGGACCCTGGCGCTGTACCGCGGGCTCGCCTTCGTCATCCTCGGCGACCAGGCGGTCGCCGACTTCCCGGCCAGCTACACCAGGTACGGCACCACCCCGGTGCCGGGCACGCACATCCCCTACCCGATCGCCTTCTTCGCCGTGCTGGCCGCCCTCTTCGGGGTCGTGCTCCACGCCACGCCGTTCGGGCGGTCGGTGTTCGCCATCGGCGCCAACCAGGAGGCGGCGTTTTTCTCCGGCATCCGCGTCAAGCGGACCAAGTTCATCCTGTATGTGCTCAGCGGCGCGATGTCCGGGCTGGCCGGCATCGTCTTCACCCTGCGCTTCGCGAGCGCGCGAGCCGACAACGGGGCCGGTCTCGAGCTCGCCGTGGTCGCCGCCGTCCTGCTCGGAGGCGTCTCGATCTTCGGCGGCAAGGGGACCCTCGGCGGCGTGGTGGCGGCCGTGTTCCTTCTTGGCGGCATCCGCAGCGCCCTGATCCTGAACGACGTCTCCAACGACATCCTCAACGTGGTGACCGGGCTGCTGCTCATCGGCAGCGTCATCGCGCCCAATGCCATCGCGGCGGTCGGCCGGGCCGTCAGCCGCCGCCGGTCGGCGTCACCGGCCGCTCCCGCGGAGCCAGCCGGGGCCAGTTGACCAGCCGCCTCGCCCGTCCACTCCCTCGCCCGTCCACTCCCTCGCCCGTCAAGCCACCGTCGCGCCCGCGACGCCGGAAGAAAGGACACCGGACCATGCAACCATCCCCTTCGGCGAGACGCCTCCGCCGGCGGTGGGCGTCGGTCGCCCTCGCCATCTCGTGCACCCTCGTCCTGGCCGCCTGCGGCGGCACGACCAAGGAGAGCTCCTCGGGCGGCGGCGCAACCGCCACCAGCGCCGGCCAGGCCAACCCGAACGCTCAGATCAAGCAGGGCCTCAAGATCGCCTTCCTCCCCAAGCAGCTCAACAACCCGTACTTCACCGTGGCGAACACGGGCGGCCTGGCGGCGGTCAAGGAGTTCGGCGGCGAGGGCAAGGCGGTGGGTCCGTCCGAGGCCAGCGCGTCGTCGCAGGTTTCGTACATCAACACCCTCGCCCAGCAGCGCCAGGACGCGATCGTCATCTCCGCCAACGATCCCAATGCCGTGGTGCCGGCCTTGAAGGCGGCCCAGTCGCAGGGCGTCAAGGTCGTGACCTTCGACTCCGACACCGCACCCGAGGGCCGGCAGGTCTTCGTCAACCAGGCCAGCGCGGAGGACCTCGGCCGCAGCGAGGTGCAGCTGCTCGCCAAGCAGATCAAGAGTTCCGGCGAGATCGCGATCCTGTCGGCGACGCCGAACGCCACCAACCAGAACACCTGGATCAAGTTCATGAAGGATGAGCTGAAGAAGCCCGAGTACAAGGACATGAAACTCGTCAAGGTCGCCTACGGCAACGACGACGACCAGGACTCGTTCCAGCAGACCCAGGGCCTGCTGCAGGCATACCCCAACCTCAAGGGGATCATCTCGCCGACCACGGTGGGCATCGCCGCCGCCGCCCGCTACCTGAGCGGGTCGAACTACAAGGGCAAGGTCGCCCTGACCGGCCTGGGCACGCCCAACCAGATGCGCAAGTTCGTCGAGGACGGCACGGTGCAGGCGTTCGAGCTGTGGGACCCGGGCAAGCTCGGTTACCTGGCCGCGTACGCGGCTGCCGCGTTGGCGTCCGGTCAGATCACCGGCAAGGAAGGCGAGAGCTTCAAGGCCGGAGAGCTGGATGACTACAAGGTCGGCAAGGGCGGCGAGGTGCTCCTCGGCCCGCCGCAGGTCTTCGACAAGCAGAACATCGCCCAGTTCGACTTCTAGCGCACCGCCCCGGGACGCAGGACGCACCGCTGCGTCCCGGGGCGGTCCCACCCGAGGTGACGTGGTGACACAGCGACTTTTCTAGGAGCTCGACGGCCAGCGTCCTGACGAGCGGATGCGGCCGCTGGAGGAGGTCTTCCATCTACCATGACCAGGACGACACCTGACGATTCCAGCGTGAAGGCCGCGCTGCGGCAGCAGCGGATCGAGCTCCCGTCGTGGGCGTTCGGCAACTCCGGCACCCGCTTCAAGGTGTTCGGCCAGCCGGGGGTGCCGCGCAACCCCTACGAGAAGCTCGCCGACGCCGCCCAGGTCCATGCCGTCACCGGCGTGGCCCCCAGCGTGGCCCTGCACATCCCCTGGGACGCCGTCGACGACTATGCCGACCTGGCCAAGCACGCCGCCGACCATGGGGTGCGGATCGGCACCATCAACGCCAACGTCTTCCAGGACGACGACTACAAGCTCGGCAGCGTCTGCAACCCCGATCCCCGGGTGCGGCGCAAGGCCCTGGACCACCTGCTGGAATGCGTCGACGTCATGGACGCGACCGGCTCGCGCGACCTGAAGCTGTGGTTCGCCGACGGCACCAACTATCCCGGCCAGGACTCCATCCGGGCCCGCCAGGACCGGTTGGCCGAGGCCCTGGCCGCCACCTACGACGGGCTCGGGTCGCAGCAGCGGCTGCTGCTGGAGTACAAGCTGTTCGAGCCGGCCTTCTACCACACCGACGTGCCGGACTGGGGCACTGCCTACGCTCACTGCCTGCAGCTCGGCGACCGCGCCCAGGTGGTGGTCGACACCGGCCACCACGCCCCAGGGACCAACATCGAGATGATCGTGGCGTTCCTGCTGCGGGCCGGCAAGCTCGGCGGGTTCGACTTCAACTCCCGGTTCTACGCCGACGACGACCTCATGGTGGGGTCGGCCGACCCGTTCCAGTTGTTCCGGATCATGCACGAGGTGGTACAGGGCGGCGGCTACGCGCCGGAGGCTGGGATCGCGTTCATGCTCGACCAGTGCCACAACATCGAGCCGAAGATCCCCGCCCAGATCCGTTCGGTGATGAACGTCCAAGAGGCCACGGCAAAGGCGCTGCTGGTCGACACCGGGGCACTGGAGGCTGCGCAGCAGGCCGGCGACGTCCTCGGGGCCAACGCGGTGCTGATGGACGCCTACAACACCGACGTGCGCCCGCTCCTGGCCGAGCTGCGCCAGGAGCTCGGCCTCGACCCTGACCCGGTTGCCGCCTACGCGCGTTCGGGCTACGCCGACAAGACCGTTGCCGAGCGCGTCGGCGGCGAGCAGGCCGGGTGGGGAGCGTGACACTCAGATGAACACTCCTACCCATGCCGAGGTCCAGGCGCTGCTGGAGCGGTCCAACCGGCTGGGCTCCGACCCGCGCAACACCAACTACGCCGGCGGCAACACCTCCGCGAAGGGCGAGACGACCGATCCGGTCACCCAGCGGCCGGTCCAGCTGTTGTGGGTCAAGGGCTCCGGCGGTGACCTGGGCACCCTGGTGGAAGATGGCCTGGCCGTGCTGCGCCTGGACCGCCTGCGGGCGCTCGTGGACGTCTACCCCGGGGTCGAGCGGGAGGACGAGATGGTCGTCGCGTTCGACTACTGCCTGCACGGCAAGGGTGGCGCGGCCCCGTCGATCGACACCGCCATGCACGGCCTGGTCGACGCCGCGCACGTCGACCACCTCCACCCCGACGCCGGCATCGCGCTGGCCTGTGCGGCCGACGGGGAGGCGTTGACCAAGCAGTGCTTCGGCGACCGGGTCGCCTGGGTGCCCTGGCGCCGGCCCGGCTTCCAGCTCGGCCTGGACATCGCCGCCATCCAGCAGGCCCATCCCGAGGCGATCGGGGTGGTGCTCGGCGGCCACGGCATCACCGCCTGGGGCCCGACCTCCGAGGCGTGCGAGGCCAACTCGCTGGAGATCATCCGCACCGCCAAGCGGTTCCTCGACGAGCGCGGGAAGGCCGATCCGTTCGGGCCGGTGGTCGACGGTTACCAAGCCCTACCTGAGAGCGAACGGCACGCCCGCGCGGCGGCGCTGTTCCCGGTGCTGCGCGGCCTGGCGTCCACCGACGCCCCCCAGGTCGGCCACTACACCGACTCGGCGGTGGTGCTCGACTTCGTCGCCAGGGCGAAGCACCTGGCCCTGGCCGCGCTTGGGACCTCCTGCCCCGACCACTTCCTGCGCACCAAGGTCCGGCCGATGGTGCTGGACCTGCCCCCCACCGCCCCCCTTGAACAGGTCACGGGGCGACTCAAGGAGCTGCACGCCGCCTACCGCGAGGACTACCGCGCCTACTACCAGCGCCACGCGCAGCCCGACAGCCCGCCCATGCGCGGCGCCGACCCGGCGATCGTGCTGGTGCCCGGCGTTGGGATGTTCTCCTTCGGCCGCGACAAGCAGACCGCCCGGGTGGCCGGCGAGTTCTACGTCAACGCTATCAACGTGATGCGCGGCGCCGAGGCGGTCTCGACCTATGCCCCGATCTCGGAGTCGGAGAAGTTCCGCATCGAGTACTGGGCGCTGGAGGAGGCCAAGCTGGAGCGGATGCCCAAGCCGAAGCCCCTTGCGACCCGGGTCGCGCTGGTGACGGGGGCGGGGTCCGGCATCGGCAGGGCGATCGCGCAGCGGCTGGCCGCCGAGGGCGCCTGCGTGGTCGTGGCCGACCTGGACGCCGGCAACGCCCGCACGGTGGCCGCCGAGCTCGGCGACGCCGACGTGGCCGTCGCGGCGACCGTCGACGTCACCGACGAGGACCAGGTGGCCGAGGCGTTCCGGCAGGCTACGCTGGCCTTCGGCGGCGTCGATCTGGCCGTCAACAACGCCGGGTTGTCGGTCTCCAAGCCGCTGCTTGAGACCACCACCGGCGACTGGGACCTGCAGCACGACGTCATGGCCAGAGGCTCGTTCCTGGTGTCGCGTGAGGCTGCCAAGGTGATGGTCGAGCAGGGACTCGGCGGCGACCTGGTCTACATCGTCAGCAAGAACGCGGTGTTCGCCGGCCCTGACAACCTCGCCTACGGGGCGGCCAAGGCCGACCAGGCCCACCAGGTCCGGCTCCTGGCCGCCGAGCTCGGAGAGCACGGCATCCGCGTGAACGGGATCAACCCCGACGGCGTGGTCCGCGGCTCCGGGATCTTCGCCAAGGGCTGGGGCGCCCAGCGGGCCGCCGTCTACGGCGTTCCCGAAGACGAGCTCGGTGAGTACTACGCGCAGCGGACGCTGCTCAAGCGCGAGGTGCTGCCCTCCCACGTCGCCGACGCGGTGGTCGCGCTGGTCGGCGGCGACCTGTCGCTCACCACCGGCCTGCACGTCCCGGTGGACGCCGGCGTCGCCGCCGGCTTCCTGCGATGACCCCGTGGCGCCGGGGAGACCCCAAGGGAACGCCCCGGTGAACGGGGGCGTGTATGCGGCCGTCGACCTGGGCGCCTCCAGCGGGCGCGTCATGGTTGGCCGGGTCGGTCCGGCGCAGCTGGACCTCCACGAGGCGCACCGCTTCCCCAACGAGCCGGTGCGCCTGCCCGACGGGCTGCACTGGGACATCCTGCGGCTGTACCGCGAGATCCTTCATGGTCTCAGGGCCGCCGCAGGCGACGCCGAGCCGATCGTCAGCGTAGGCGTTGACGGCTGGGGCGTCGACTACGGGTTGCTGGACGAGACCGGCACCTTGCTGGGCAACCCCTACCACTACCGGGACTCCCGCACCGCCGGAGCCGCCGACAAGGTCCACGCCGAGATCCCATTCGAGGACCTGTACGCGATCACCGGGCTGCAGTTCCTACCGTTCAACACCATCTACCAGCTCGCCGCCGCCGCCGGCACGCCGCAGCTGGACGCGGCCAGGACGCTGCTGCTGCTGCCCGACCTGCTCGGCTACTGGCTCACCGGGCGCGCCGGCTCCGAACAGACCAACGCGTCCACCACGGGGCTGCTCGACGTTCGCACGGGCAACTGGTCGGCTGAGGTGCTGCGGGCGGCCGGGATCCGCCGGGAGCTGCTTACGCCGCTGCGGCGGCCCGGGGAGGCGGTCGGGCCCGTGCGCTCGGACGTCGCCGAGGAAACCGGGCTGCCCCGGTCGGCGGTCGTCACCGCGGTCGGCTCACACGACACCGCCTCGGCGGTGGTCGGCGTCCCAGCCGACGGCGAGCGCTTCGCCTACGTCTCCTGCGGCACCTGGTCGCTGGTCGGCGTGGAGCTGGAGCGTCCGGTGCTGACCGAGGAAAGCCGCAAGGCCAACTTCACCAATGAGGGCGGCCTCGACGGCCGGATCCGCTACCTGCGTAACGTCATGGGCCTCTGGCTCCTCCAAGAGTCGCTGCGGGCCTGGGAGCGAGCGGGGCAACCGGCCGATCTGCCCACGCTGCTCGGGGCGGCCGCCGACCAGCCAGCGGGCGGGCCGGTCGTGGACCCCGACGCCCCGGCCTTCCTGCCACCCGGCGACATGCCGGCCAGGATCCAAGCGGCGTGCCGGCGGACCGGTCAGCCAGAGCCCGAGGGCCAGGCCCAGCTGGTGCGCTGCATCCTTGACAGCCTGGCCGCCGCCTTTGCGCGAACCGTCCACGACGCCGCCCGCCTGTCGGGGCAGGAGGTCGACGTCGTACACCTGGTCGGGGGTGGCGCCCGCAACCGGCTGCTGTGCCAGCTCACCGCGGACGCGTGCCGCCTGCCGGTGCTCGCCGGGCCGGTCGAGGCGACGGCGCTCGGTAACGTCCTGGTCCAGGCGCGCGCCCATGGCTGGATCACGGGAGGCTTGCAGACATTGCGGGCGCTGCTGCGGGAGACGCAGGAGGTCCGCCGCCACTGGCCGGCGGCCACCGGAGGCTAAGGGCTCGCCACCCAATAACCTGGCCAGATCGAGTCCGCTTACCTCGGTGTGTCGTCGCTGGAACGACCAGGTTATTGGCCCGCAGGCCCTAAGGGCTCGCCGCCCAATAACCTGGCCGGCAGGAGCGCAGCTCCACCAGCGCGTGAGGGGGGCGCCCCGACGGCGACCCGGACCGGCGGCCGTCGCCGGGTGCGCCGCCGCGCCGTTCCGCCACCAACGGGAAGCCGCGTCGTTCCGGCACCAACGGGAAGAGGCGGCGGCTCGCGGTCTTGCCGATTGCGGAGCCGCCGCCCTGCCCCCCCTGTCCCTGTATTCGCACCGGCCGCCGCTCCGGTTCACCGGAGCCGAAAAAACCCTCGCGCGACGTTGTACCGGTCGCCTGAGCAGGCAAAGTGAGTTGCCCGAACCGGCAGACGCTGCCATGGTCCGGTACGCGGGCGGCCCGCACGGGCACCCGCGACCGACGAGGAGGAGGGTTCATGCGGCTCGCGGTCGTGCCGTTCGAGGAGGAGCACCTGGACGCCGCTGGAGAGCTGCTGGCCGCGAGGCACCGGGACGACCGGGCCGCCGAGGCGCTGCTGCCCGAGGCGGCCGACGACCCGACGGTGGCACGCGCCGCGGTGGCGGCGGCCGCGGCCCAGCCCGCCACCTCAGGGGCGAGCGCGCTGCGCGGCGGCCGGCTGGTCGGCTACCTCCTCGGCTCGCGGATGCCTGAGGACATCGTGCCCCGCTCGGCCTGGGTGCGACCGGCCGGCCACGCCCTCGCCCGCGACGAGGACCCGGGGCTCTACCACGACCTCTACGCGGTCGCGGGCCAGCCGTGGGTGGCGGCTGGCTGCTTCAGCCACTTCGTGGTCGCGCCGGCCGCGGACGCGCGGGCCGCGGCCGCCTGGTTCGCGCTCGGCTTCGGCCAGGAGCAGGTCTACGCGCTGCGCGGGCTCACCGAGGCGGACGCGGTGGCGCGGCCCCCGGTGCCGGAGGGGGGGACCGGGATCCGTGCGGCGCGGCCCCTGCCGCCGGAGGGGGGGATCGAGATCCGTCTGGCCGGCCCGGGCGACCTGGACCTGGTGATGGAGCTGGCCGGCGCGATCTCGCGCCACCAGGCCGGCCCGCCGGTGTGGCAGCCGAGCCTGCCGGAGTTCCTCGCCCAGCTCCGGGAGTCCCAGGCCGAGTTGCTGGCCGACCCGACCGCCACCTACTGGCTGGCGGTCGGGCTGGGGGGGCGGCTCCTCGGTTTCGAGGTCATGCTCCCGGCCGAGGCCGACGAGGGCGACCTGCGCACGCCGGCCCGCTGCATCCACCTGATGGTCGCCGCGACACGGACCGAGCTGCGGGGCGGCGGCGTCGGCCTGGCCCTGACCGCCCACGCGCTTGCCGCCGCCCGGGAGGCCGGGTACGAGACGTGCATCACCGACTGGCGGTCGGCGAACCTGCTGGCGTCGCGCTTCTGGTCCGGCCGGGGATTCCGGCCCGTGGCCCTGCGCCTGCGCCGCTCGATCGACCCGCGCATCGCATGGGCCGACGGCCGGGGGTGAGCCGGCCGGCCCGGCGGTGCACCGCCCAGCCGGTGGGCCGCCAGGAAACGTCGCTGGCAGCAACGCCGAAGGCGGCGGTCCGGCCGGAGTGGGCGGGTATACTGACGGGCGCCTGCCCGCCTTGGGCGCTTCTCCTCGGTCCGGCGCCGTTGCACCTCGGGCCGGTGCTCCTTACCCAGAACATCCATCGATCCCGCCGTACCCGTCCTCCG
>DASYUT010000312.1 GCA_036000965.1 Actinomycetes bacterium | reverse complement strand
CGCGGTGGACGAGGAGGAGGCCAAGCAGCTCTACGAGACCTATGCCGTACCTGCCTCCGGCCGCCCGATCTTCCAGGCCGCGGCGGCCAACCTCAACCCCTGGACCGAGGCCAAGGTCGACACCAGGAACCCCGACCGTGGGCCGTTGCTGATCATCTCCGGCGAGAAGGACCACACCGTCCCGTGGGCGATCGCGAACGCGTCCTACCAGCAGCAGCAGCAGGGCAACGAGGGCGTGACCGAGATCGTCGAGATCCCCAACCGCGGGCACGCGCTCACCATCGACAGCGGCTGGCGCGAAGTTGCGAACAGGGCGCTCGCGTTCGTCAAGCGCTTCACCTAGAGGACTGCTGCCGCGACGCCGCGTCAATGAGGATGTCCGTGCTGGTGGCGCTGGGGTGCTGCCACCGACCGGGCCGGCCACCAGGCCGCGGCGGTGGCCGACCCGACCGCCAGGAGCATGCCCGTCCCGATCGCCCACCACGGCACGTCGAGCCGGTCGATGCGCTGCGCGGCGACCGTCTCCAGCCGCGGTGCGACCGCGAACCAGCCGAGCACGCCCACGGTGGTCCCGACCAGGGCGGCGGCCGCCCCGACCACGGCGCCGTTGGCCAGCATCACCAGACGCAGGTGCTTGTCGGTCGCCCCGACCGCGGCGAGCATCCCGAACTGGCGGAGCCGACGCTGGGCGACGACCGCGAAGCCTGCCGCGGCGACCAGGCAGACCAGCAGCAGCCCGACCGTGGCGAGGACCAGGATGACCGCCGCGCCGGACGCCTGTTCGTCGAGCTGGCGGGTCTCGACCATCGACGGGCGGCGGCCGTCCGACAGCCGGAACGCGTCGACCCTCCCCGAGCTCGCGTCGAGCAGGACCGTCACCGAGTCCGGCCGGCCGGCCTGCCCCGGGGACACCAGGGCGAACTCGTCCAGCAGGTCGGTGGGGTTCTCCACCAGGCCGACGACGGTCCGGTCGTGACCGTCGCGGTCGAACCGGTCACCGATGTGGAGCTGAAGGTCCTCGCCACCTCGTCGGTGACCGCGACCTCGCCCGCGCCGGTCGGGTAGCGGCCCTCCAGGAGTCGCAACATCGCAGCTCGGCATAGCTCGCGCCTACAAGAGCGCTGCCTCCGCCTCTCGGCACTGCAAGGCACACCCTGAGGCCACCCGACATGTCAGCGCACTGCTCAGTGTCCCGCCCGCGGATCGACTCAGAATCCAGGGGCTGCGGGGCGGGCGCTGGCAAGGATTCCTGACGGTCGCGGGGATGGTTGGCGTGATCACGGCCGAGCTGGCCGGTTCGGCCGCCGGTCTGCTCGCCGCCGTCACCGCCGACCACTCGCTGGTCGCCGCGCTGGTGGCGGGCGCGATGGTCCGGCTCAGCCGAGATCGACGGCGACCGGCCCCAGCTCGGTCTCGGCGACGGGGAGCGGCCGGCGCGGGACGGGGGTTGCGTTCACGATCGAGGTGGTCGTGCGGCCCAGCGGTGTGAAGCGGTCCAGGATCGGCTCGAGCTCCTCGATCGAGCGCAGGTACAGCTTCATGAAGTAGCAGTCGTCGCCGGTGATGCGGTAGCACTCGGTGACCTCGGGTAGCCGGCGGGCGACGTCGGGGATCAGCTTGAGGTCGCGCGTGGTCGGGCTGACCCTGACGATGGCGCAGAGGGTGTAGCCGAGCGCGCGCGGCTCGACCTCGGCTTGGAAGTGGAGGGCGCCGCTGTCGGTGAGCCGCCGCAGCCGTTCGGCCACCGCGGGCGGGGACAGCCCGACCCGCCGGCCGAGCTCGGCGACCCGGAGCCTGGCGTCGCCGTAGAGCTCCGCGACGATGCGCCGGTCGATGTCGTCGATCGAATCGAAAGTCTGGCGCCCGTTGTTTCGTTGTTCGGCCGGCATCTCGGTCCAAGCTCCGCTGTTTGGCCATTCATTGCGGCGCGCTGCCTTCGTAGGATGCGCCGGTGAACACCACGGCGCAAGCGCTGACCTCCCCGGACCGCCGGACGAGCGGGCCGGCGCCGGCGTGGTCGCTGCGGCTCCAGGGCCTGCCACCGCAGCCGTTCTTCCTGGTCAGCGCGGTGTTCCATTATCTTGGCCCGGCCTTTGCCGTGCTGCTGTTCGCCCACCTCGACGTGCTCGGGGTGGCGTGGCTGCGGATCGTGGCCGCCGCGGCGCTGTTCGCGGCGTGGCGCCGCCCCTGGCGGCTGCTCGCCCGCACCGACCGGCGCGGGCGCGTGCTGCTTGCCCAGCTCGGGGCCGCGCTCGCCGCGATGAACGTGCTGTTCTACCTCGCGGTGGCGCGGCTGCCGCTGGCAACCGTGGGCGCCATCGAGTTTCTCGGGGTGGTGCTGTTGGCAGTCGCGGGCGCCACCACGCCGCGCAACGCCGCGGCGCTCGCGCTCACCGCGTGCGGCGTGGCCGCGCTCGCCGACCTGCGCCTCGCCGGGCAGCCGCTCGGGTTCGCGTTCGCCTTCGGCAACTGCGCGCTGTTCGTGCTCTACGTGGTCCTCGGGCACCGGGTCGCCAACACCGATGCCGGCAGCGGCGCCATGAGCGGGATCGACCAGCTCGGCGCGGCGATGCTGGTCGCCGCCGTGGTGGTGACGCCGGTCGGGCTCGGCGGCGCCCTGACGGCGTTCCCGCACCCGGCGCTGCTGGCCGCCGGCGTGGGCGTGGGCGTCTGCTCCTCGGTGATCCCCTACGTCACCGACCAGCTGGCGATGGCGAGGCTGCCGCGCGCCACCTTCGCCCTGATGCTGGCGCTGCTGCCCATGCTGGGCACGATCATCGGCGCGACCGTGCTGCGCCAGCTCCCCACCGGTCAGGATCTGCTCGGCATCGCGCTGGTCGTCGCCGGCGTCGCGCTCCACCAGGTCCCGCCGCATGGAAGACTCCACGACGATGTCGACGCCTGAGGAGGCGGGATGCAGTACGCGCGGTTGGGTTCGTCGGGGCTGAAGGTCTCGCGGATCGCCCTTGGCATGATGAGCTACGGCTCCCGGGCCGAACGCGAATGGCATCTGGGCGAGGACGAGGCCGAGCCGATCGTACGGCGCGCGGTCGAGGCCGGCGTGACCTTCTTCGACACCGCCGACATCTACTCCGACGGCATGACCGAGGAGATCACCGGCCGGCTGCTCGCCAAGCTGTTCCCACGCCGCGACGACTACGTGCTGGCCACCAAGGTCTACTTCCCGATGGGCCCGGGCCCCAACGACCGCGGGCTGTCGCGCAAGCACGTCCTTGCCGGCATCGATGACTCGCTGCGCCGGCTGGGCACCGACCACGTCGACCTCTACCAGCTCCACCGCTGGGACGACGAGACCCCGGTCGAGGAGACGATGGCGGCGCTGCACGACGTCGTGCGGGCCGGCAAGGCACGCTACCTCGGGGCGTCCAGCATGTACGCCTGGCAGTTCTCCAAGGCGCAGCACACCGCCAAGGCGGCCGGCTGGACCCGGTTCACCTCGATGCAGAACCACTACAACCTGGTCTACCGCGAGGAGGAGCGGGAGATGATCCCGCTCTGCCTCGACCAGGGCGTCGGCTGCATCCCGTGGAGCCCGCTGGCGCGCGGGCTGCTCGCCGGCAACCGCGAGCGGGGCGGCGGGCAGCGCACCGTCCGGGCCGGCAGCGACCCGCTCGCCGACGCCATGTACGGCGACGACGACTTCGACGTCGTCGCCGTGGTCCGCGCGGTCGCCGCCGAGCGCGGCCTGCCCCCGGCGCAGATCGCGCTTGCCTGGCTGCTCGGCAAGCCCGCCGTGACCGCACCGATCGTCGGAGCGACCAAGCTAGGCCACCTCGAGGACGCGATCGCCGCGGTCGAGGTGACCTTGAGCGAGGACGAGGTGGCCCGGCTGGAGGCCCCGTACCGCCCCCACCCGGTCCTCGGCCACCACTGACTGTCAGACTCCGCCCGTAACGGACCAGCCGCGGCGACGGAGGAGATCAGCACATGACTGCTGACGTTGCGCCACGGGCTGGCCGGCGGGAGTGGGTTGTGCTGGCCCTGCCCACGGCAGCTTTCACCGCCTCGCCGACCACGTACAACGGATCCGGAGAGGATCCAGGCGGCGCTGATGGGTCGCCGCCGGTGCCCGCCGTGCCGTCAGTACCTGCTCGAGCCGCTCGCCCGACGTGTCGCGTCCGCGGCTGGTGCCCCTCCGGTGCGCCGGCACGCGGCCAGCCACGCGGTGGTGTCGAACGCGGCGCCGCGGTGAGGGTCGCGACCGGCCCACGCCGCGCAGGCACCGATCGCCTGGACAAGCAGGCCGCGGAGCATCCCATCCGGGTCCGGGACGCAGGCCTGCGCGATGCTCTTGACGGCGTCATGGACGATGCTGGGCGCGGCCTGCCGGCGGAAATGCTTCGCGGAGGTCGCCGAGGGCCGGGCGCCGCTGATGAACTGGGAGGCCCACGCCGCGGCGTGCGGCGCCTGCGCCAGGGCCGAGCGGCTCTGCTCCTCGAGGGCTCCCACCGGTCGCCCGTCCAGCGCCGCCAGGACGCGTTCGCACGCCAGCACCGAGACCGCCAGGACGCGTTGGCGCTCGGCCGCCGCCACCGGCAGCGCCATCGTGGCCGACCCCAACGCGATCCGCGCGTCGATGTGCAGGTCCTCGCCGGTCAGCCCGGTCACCGACGGGATCAGGTCGGCCAGCCGTGGACGGCCGGCGTCGGAGGTGTAGTCGTTGACGTGCCGGGCTACCGCGGCGAGCAGGGGGTGGGTGCACGCCGGGTGGTCACTGAAGCGCTCGCCGGCGAGCAGGGAGGCAAACTCCATGAAGCACGCGCCCTTGCGCGGGCTGCGGTGCTTGCCCCGCGACAGCATCGGGAGCAGCGCTGGCGGCTGAGGGTCGTAGCGCGACATGAGAGGGTCGTAGCGCGACATGAGGCACTCCAGGGAAGGTTCGGGCCTGGTGCGACTAGTCTGCGCCGTCGCCGACGGACACGCCAGCGCTCACTACGCCTCTCCTGCGGCTCCGACGGGGCAGGCGCGGGGCCGAAGCAGATGCGCAGTGAGCGCTGTGCTTGCCGACCACTACGCCCGAGTGTAGCATCTTCGCAGCTCAGAGGCTATGCGTACGGGACGTGGCGCAGCTTGGTCAGCGCACCTGCTTTGGGAGCAGGGGGTCGCCGGTTCAAATCCGGCCGTCCCGACCACCAGCACCAACCCCCTGCTCACAGGGGTGCCGGCGTCCCTCACCCGGCAAGCGGTATGTCGGACCCTACCTGCGGGTGCGCTGAGCTCGGACGAGGCTCAATCGATGCGACGGTGCTGACCTCGGTGCGCCGGCAGCTGTCGCGTGCTCCGCGGGTTGCGGCCCTCGGGCGATCATCGGTGGTCGCGTTCGCGGTCCTCCGCCAAGTCCAGCGCGAGGACGCTGGCCAGGATCAACAGGTCGTCCTCGCCTGGGGCGACGTCGACAGCGTAGGTGTCGCGCATGCTGAACCAGCGCTTGGACACGGTCGCCACTGTCTGGTCCCCTCGCCGGATGGTGAACTCGTGGTCGAACAGATTGCCTGCCATCTCGAGGTCGTCAGGGCCCGGGATGTCGATCGTGAACCGGTCGCCGAAGGGCGTGAAGAGGTGCTTTCGCACCTCGGCGACCTTCTCGCCACCGACCGAGATCTGGTAGGTCGGCCGGAGCGCGGCGAGCTTGCGGTACACCTGGGCGACTTCGCGCCCGTCGGGGTCGCGAAGCACCAGCCGGTCGTGCAGGCTCAGCACCTTGCCGTCCACGTGCAGCACGGGCTGGCCCTGCTCGTCGGTGATGTCGGAGTCCTCGCCCATCCGGAAGAAGCGCTCGCGGATCAGGTACATCTGATCTCCTCCCTACCAAGAGACAGCGCGGGCCTGGCGAGTGGAGCGAATCTGTGCATTGTGAGCGGCCTGGTAGGCGTCGTCCAGGATGCGGTGGCCGTGGCGAGCAACAGCATCACCCGTAATAACCAACCGCTCCTCTCACATGCGAACGGCCCCCGCGGGGGGCCGACGGGAGCCGTTCGCGCTTGTGCCGTGGGAACTCAGGCGGTGCCTGCCCAGGCTCGACAGGTCAGGTCCAGGGGAGCTTCACAGTAGGCGGATGCCACGGCGCCGCGGCGGTGGCGATGATGCCCTCCACTCCACTGAGCTGGTATGGCGGTGATGCGTCACCCTGCGACGGTGACGGCTGGGTGGTGGCGACAGCGGCTACTGGATGCATTCTAACCTCTAGCTGTGCCAGCGTGTGCCTTGCTCGGCAGGCGGATCGAGGGGGTCACGAGTGGGAGAGGCGCTGCCTTCCCCCCCGTAGCTGCTCCCAGGAAGCCGAGGCTTTGCGACCGGGCTCAAGCCCTCCGTGGCGCTTGCCACGCGGCCCTGGCCCCTAGGAGGGCGGCCAGCTCGACCCGGCCAGAGACGCCGAGCTTGGCGTAGGCGCGGCCCAGGTAGTTGTCGACCGTGCGGACCGACAGGTCGAGCCGGGCGGCGATCTCGCGGCTGGAGGTGCGGGCGGCGGCCAGCATGGCCACCTCCCGCTCTCTCGGAGTGAGGGTCGAGGCCAGTGCGCCCGGGTCGAGGCCGGGGGTGCGGGCCTCCTGGCAGGCGGCGGCCAGTGCTGCAGCCCGCTCGTGGGAGGCGTTGGCCCTGGCGTCGCGGCCGGTGGCCTGGTGGGCGCGGGCAGCGGCGGCCGCGGCCTCAGCCGCCAGCAGCATCGCGCCGAGGTCCTCGAAGGCCGCCGCGACCCGGTCCAGGGCCGCCCCATCCCCGGCGGCCAGCCCGGCCGCCGAGGTGGCCAGCACCGGAGCCAGCCGCCCCTCGAGCAGGCCGGCCAAGTCCTCCAGACGTTCCCGAACTCCGGCAGGAGCGCCCAGCCGGGCCACGTCGTGCAGGGCGACCGCCTCGAACGTGAACTGCCGGCAGGCCCTGGCCAGCTCGGCCGCCTGTCTGGCCAGCCGGGCAGCTCTGGTCAGCTCGCCGGCCCCGGCTGCCACCCAGGCCCGGTCCAGCTCCACCCAGGCGTCGAAGAACCGGTTGGCCTCCCCACCGCGGGCGTCGGCCCGCTCCAGCCAGGCGGCTGCCGCCGGCTGGTCACCGGCCAGGGCGGCGACGCTGGCCAGCTCGGCCAGGCACCAGCGCATGAACCGGTAGGGGTCCTGCTCGTCGAGCAGTGCGACCGCCTCCCGCAACGACGCCTCAGCGGTGGCGACCTGCCCTTGGGCCTTGGCGACCAGGCCGCGGAAGCCGGCCCAGCCCCCGGTTCGCTCGGGTGAGCGGTCGGCGACCGCGGCGTGGTAGCCGGCGTCGGCGATCGAGCCGGCCTCGGCGAGCCGCCCGGCGCCGAGCAGGACCTGGCATCGGACCAGGTCGAGCTGGGTCTTGCCCCAGGGCAGCTCCTGCGAGTGCGCCCTGGCCACGGCCAGCCCCCGGTCGGCCACGGCGAGCGCCTCGCCGAGCCGGCCGAGCGACCCGAGCGCAGGCACGGCCGCGGTCGAGGCCCACACGAGCGCCTGGGCGGGCGCCCCGGGTCGGTCAAGGACCCGACCGGCGACCGCCACGGCCTCCCGCAGGCGCCCGTCGAACAGCAGGATCCAGGCCAGCATGGCGACCGCCTCCTCGCCTCCCTCCTCGGCCAGCGCGGCCTGCTGCAACACCTCCTCGGCCTCAGCGGTCTGCTCCAGCCCCCAGTAGAGGTTCCCGGCTCGGACGCTTGCCCAGCGGGCCCGCTCAGCGCCCTGGGTGGGCGGCTCGTCGTCCATGACCGCGACCGCCTCGGCGTGCCGACCCTGCCACTCGAGGGTCTCGGCCACCAGCCGCACCGCGGTCGGACCGCCACCCGCCTCGACGGCGGCACGGGCCAGGCGCTCGGCCAACTCGAGGTCGAAGCGGGCCGTGGCCTGCCCGGCGGCCTCCAGCAGCAGGGCCGGGCGGGTGGCCACACCCGCTTCCAGTTGCCAGGCCCCAACCCGCAGCACGTCGTCCCGCCGTCGCAAGGTGCCGGCGCCGAAGGCGGCCGCCAGCCGCTCGGCGACCGCTCGGACCCGGCTCACCGGCAGCGTGGCCCGCAGCACCTCGCCATACAGCGGGTGGGCCAGGCGGGCTAGCAGGCGGCGGCCGGACCGCCCCAGCGCCAGCAGGCCGCTCCGCTCGGCCGTCTGGGCTGCATCCTTGTCCACCAGCCGCTCGAGCACCCGGACGGGCAGGGGCTCGCCCCAGGCAGCCAGCTCCACCGCGGCCCTGGCCGTCTCGCCCAGGGCGCCCAGGCGGGCCTCGACCAGCTCGGCCAGCCGCGTCGCGCCGCCCAGCCCGCCTTTCCAGCGCCACACCCCATCGACCTGGCGCAGGGCGCCGGTCTTCAGCCCGCCCAGGACCAGCTCGCGCAGGTACAGCGGGTTGCCCCCTGTCACTCGCAGCACCTCCTGCCTGGTCACTCCGTCGAACGGCCCGCCCAGGGCGTGGCCGAGCAGCTCGGCGGTCGCCTCCGCCGCCAACGCTGGCAGGTCGAGGCGGCGGGCCAGACCGTCTTTCCACAGCGCGACCACCGCGTCGGGGGCCGGCTCACCGGTGCGCACGGTGGCCAGCACCACCGCCAGACCACCCAGCGCAAGCTGGTGCACCAGCGCGGCCGAGGCGTCGTCGAGCAGGTGGGCGTCGTCGACCCCGACCACCAGGGGCCGCCCGCGGCCCCGCTCGGCAAGCAGGGCGGTGGCTCGTCGGAGGGTGTCCAGGCGGTCATCGCCGAGGCGCTCGGCCGGAGGCAGCAGGTGGGACACGGCCCCGAACGGGATCGAGGCCGCCGCCCGGGTCGCGGCCACCCACTCGACGTCCCACCCGGCCGCCTCCGCCCATGCCAGGGCTTCCCTGGCCAGCCTAGTCTTGCCGACCCCGGTGGTGCCGGCGAGCACGACGCCGCCAGAGCTGGCGTCTGTGATGCCCGCGGTCAGCGCCTCGAGCTCGGCTTGGCGCCCGACCAGTAGCCACGAGCCGTTCACGCGGCCATCCTATACCGCCCGATCGGGCCCATAGAGTAGCCGACTGCTCACGACAGGGAACGCGCCCCCGGATACCGTCGAGTCGGGAAACCAGGGCGGCCGGTTGGTGGCTAGGAGACGGACCGCGCCATGGGCACCATCGTGTCTCGGCCGCGCCCGGCCCCGAGGGGCCGGCGCCGGGCAGCTGGGGGGTCGCTGCCCGGTCCCGGGCGGCTGGCCGCCGGGGGGAGCGGCCGGCCGCCCGTGCGGCCAGGCAGTCCCGTTGGGATCGTGAACGTGCTGGCGAACTTCAGCGAGAGCCTGCTCGGGGACGGTGCTACTGCTGTCGTCGACGAACTCCTCGCCACCGAAGCGGCAGACCAGGTCCTCGGCCCGCACGCCGGCCCGGAGCATGGGGCGAACAGGCAGGCCTGCTCATCCAGGCGAACTCGGTAAAGCTACGTAGAACGCGGGATGTACGCCCACGCTCCAGGCCGGTACACCCATCTTGTCGTAGGACCAGCTCGTTGTCGTAGGACCAGCTCGGCGACCTGAGCACAGCGGTGGACGCTACGCCGCACCGTTTCGGTCTCTTGCCTGCCGGGCTCAAAGGGGGAGGCCGGCATGCAGCTGTCCCAGACCCGGGCGCTTTCACTCCGGCTGCGCACGGCGGCGCTCGCGTTGCTCCTGCTCGGGCCGCTCGCCGTGCTCACTGCTGGCCGACCGGCGCAGGCGTCGACGCTGCCCAGCGGCTTTCGTGACTCGGTGGTGCTCAGCGGGCTGACCAACCCGACCGTCGTCCAGTTCGCCTCCGACGGCCGCATCTTCGTCGGCCAGAAGAACGGGGTTGTCAAGGTCTTCCAGAGCCTGGCCGACACCAGCCCGGTCACCTTCGCCGACCTGTCGGTCAACGTCGACGACTACTGGGACCGGGGCCTGCTCGGCCTCGCGCTCGACCCGAACTTCCCCGCCAGCCCGTACGTGTACGTGCTCTACACCTACGACGCGCCGATCGGCGGCACAGCGCCGACCTGGAACGACGCCTGCCCCACCCCGCCGGGCGCGACGACCGACGGATGCCTGGTGTCGGCGCGCGTCTCGCGGCTCACGGCCAGCGGCAGCACCATGACCGGCAGCGAGCAGGTGCTGATCGAGGAGTGGTGCCAGCAGTACCCGAGCCACTCCATCGGCACCCTGCTGTTCGGCCGGGACGGCAAGCTGTACGTCGGCGGCGGCGACGGTGCGAGCTTCAACAACGTCGACTACGGCCAGTACGGGGCGTTCTACGCCGGCAACAAGGCCAACCCGTGCGGCGACCCGCCCGCGCCAGCCGGCACCCCGCTCACCGCCCCCACCGCCGAGGGCGGCGCGCTGCGCAGCCAGAGCGTCCGGCGCACCGACGGCCCGGCCACCCTGGACGGCGCGATCCTGCGCATCGACCCGGCCACGGGTCAGGGCCTGGCCGACAACCCCTTCGGGTCCTCAAGCGACGCCAACGCCAGGCGGATCGTGGGCTACGGCCTGCGCAACCCGTTCCGCTTCACGCAGCGGCCCGGGACCGACGAGCTGTGGATCGGCGACGTCGGCTGGGGCACCTGGGAGGAGATCAACCGGCTCACCGCCCCGACCGGCACCGCCACCCGGAACTTCGGCTGGCCCTGCTACGAGGGCACCCCGAGGCAGACCGGCTACGAGGGCGCCGGCCTCAACCAGTGCTCGAGCCTGTACAACACGAGCGGGTCGGTCGCGGCGCCCTACTACGCCTACAACCACAGCGCCTGCGTGGTGAGCTACGCGGGCTGCCGGACGGGGGGCTCTTCCATCACCGGGCTGGCCTTCTACCAGGGCGGGTCGTACCCGGCCGCCTACAACGGCGCGCTGTTCTTCGGCGACCACTCCCGCAACGAGATCTGGGCCATGCTCCCCGGCACCGACGGCCTGCCCGACCGCGGCAGGCTCCAGTCGTTCATCGGCGTCGACGCAAGCGGCGGGGCGGCCGGGCACCCGGTCGACCTCAAGACCGGCCCGGGCGGGGACCTGTTCTACGTCGACATGGAGGGTGGTGCGGTTCACCGGGTCACCTTTACCGCGGCCAACCAGCCGCCCACCGCCAGGATCGGCGCGAGCCCGACAAGCGGCAGCGCCCCGCTGACGGTGAGCTTCGACGGGACCGGGTCGACTGATCCCGAGGGCAGGCCGCTCACCTACTCGTGGGATCTGAACGGCGACGGGGCCTTCGGCGACGCCACCGGTCCCCAGCCGACCCACACCTACACCGCTGACGGCACCTACACGGTCATGCTCAGGGTCACCGACGATCAGGGCGCGACCGACACCGCCTCGGTCACGATCACGGTCGGCAACACCGCGCCGGTCGCGGTGATCGACACGCCGAGCTCGAGCCTGACCTGGAAGGTCGGGGACCCGATCGGCTTCTCCGGCCGCGCCAGCGACGCCCAGGACGGCGCGCTGCCCGCGTCGGCGCTGAGCTGGAAGCTGATCCTGCACCACTGCACCTCGCCGAGCGACTGCCACACCCACGAGCTGGAGACTGCCAGCGGGGTGGCCGGCGGGTCGTTCTCGGCCCCAGACCACCAGTACCCCTGCTGGCTCGAGATCCAGCTCACGGCCAGCGACTCCGGCGGTCTGACGTCGACGACCAGCGTGCGGCTCGACCCGAGGACCGTGCTGCTGACCTTCAAGACCAACCCTGGCGGTCTCAAGCTTGCTGGTCTCTTGGTCAACGAAGCGGCGCAGCCGACCCCGTTCAGCGTCACGGTGGTGGTCGCCTCGCACAACTCGGTCAGCGCCCCGTCCCCGCAGACCTTCAACCGGTCGACCTACTACTTCTCGTCGTGGTCGGACGGCGGTCCGCAGAACCACACCCTCGTCGCGCCGACCACGAACACCACCTACACGGCCATCTATCGCAAGCGGTGAGCGACCCACACCCACCCGTCGCAGGCAGTGAGCGACCCACACCCACCCGTCGCAGGCGGTGAGCGACCCACACCCACCCGTCGCAGGCAGTGAGCGGCCGGCCGGTCCGGCTGCCCCGCGTCGGCCGGCCGGCCGCGTCGCCCCGCGTCGGCCGGCCGGTCCGATCCAACGGCTGGTACCATCAAGACGGCTGGTGCCATCAAACGGCTGGTGCCATCAAACGGTAGAAGGCGGCTCAGGCGACCGCGTCGACCGCGGACGGCTCCGGGACGACGTCGAGACCCACGCCGGCGTTGAACAGCAGGTGCGTCAGGGCGCCGATCGCTCGCCACTGTCCGAGCACGAGTTCGAGCGCGACGGTCTGACTCCCATCCGGGTGGTCGACACGTCCCCGCGCCGCGCACCGCAGCGTGACGGTCCTCCCGAGCGCCTCCAGGACCAACGTCGACGGGTCGCTGGGAAGCCGGGACGGCGCCGACACCCGGGCGCCGGTGACCGACAGGTCACCGGCGGTACAGGGTACGCCGTCCAGCCGCGCGGGCAGCGACACCGGGAAGCGGACGCTGGCGCGCCGCTCGGTGCCGTAGCGGATGGCACGAATCCGGGCGATCGCGGCGATCACCAGCAGCAGGTTCAGGGCGAGCCAGGCGGCCGCGGCGAACGCAGCCGCTGGGACGCCGTAGTGCAGCGGGGTGCGCCCCGCGAGCGTGGCCACGAACCAGGCGCCGGCGACGGCCGAGGCGACGGCGACGGCCCACAGGATCCGGGGGGCTGGCGTCCGGCGTGGACGCTCACCGGTGCGGCCCTTGGGGGTGACCTGGAACCTGGTTGTGCGTGGCCCGAAGAGGGCCAGAGTGGCGGCCAGGTTGGACGGCAGCCGCACCAGGTCGAACAAGACGGCCAGCCATGGTCGCTGCCACCCCCGGCCCAGCAGCCACAGCGCGAGCTGCTGGAGGGCGAAGGCGGCCACGAAGGCGGTGGCGAAGGTGGCGATCGGAGCCCGGATCGGGATCGCGCCGGTGAGCAGGGCGGCCACCGGCAGCAGCAGATAGCCGAGTGACCGCCAGGCGTCGAACCAGCCAAGCAGCGTGAAGGCGTAGGCCAGCCGCTGCGCCAGGGTGAGGCCCGGCATCGTCAGCGGGTTGTCCGCTCGCAGCACCTGCATGGCCCCGGTGCCCCAACGGCGCCGCTGCAGCAGGTACTGACCGGCGCCACCCGCGGCAAGACCCCTGGCCAGGACCTCGTTGTGGTAGACGGTGCGCCAGCCCGCCGCGTGCAGCCGGATGGTCGTGTGGATGTCCTCGGTGACGGTTCCGGTGGCCACTCCACCGACCTCCCGGAGCGCGGCGACCCGCAGCAGCGCGTTGGTGCCGCACCAGAACGCCGCCTGCCAGCGGTTCTTGCCCGGCAGGATGGCCCGGTAGAACAGCGACTGCTCGTTGAACCCGTCCCGCCTGGCGGTGCGGCTGTGCTCGAACGACTCGAGGTTGTAGAAGTCCTGCGGCGTCTGGACCAGAGCGACCCGCTCGTCGTCGAAGTAGCCGAGGGTGCTGGTCAGGAATGCCGGCCGGGCGACGTGGTCGGCGTCGAGCACGGCCACGACGTCGGCGTCGACGACCCCGAGGGCGTGGTTGAGGTTGCCCGCCTTGGCGTTGCCGTGGTCGGCGCGGCGCAGGTAGCGGGCGCCGAGCTCACCGGCCAGGCTGGCGACGTGCGGCCGGTCCCCGTCGTCGAGCACCCAGGTCTCGTGGGCCGGCTGCAGCGCCACCGCGGCGGCGATGGTCGGGGCGAGCACCTCCGGCGGCTCGTTCCAGGTCGGGACGAGCACCGCCACCCGCAGTCCGGCCTCCCGGAGCGGCCGCGGCCGCGGCCCGGCCCGCACGTCCCACAGCGAGAAGGTGTACAGACCCAGCCCGATCGCCGCGTGCAGCTCGAGGACGTACAGCGGCAGCGACAGCCACCACACCGCCAGGTCCACCGTGGCAACCGCTCGCCAGGCCAGATAGGCCGTCGTGACGGCCAGCGCGAGCAAGGCGACAGCGCGCGCGACCTGGTCGCGGGGACCGGAGCCGAGCGGAGCGCTGCCGTCCGGGAACGCGGGCAGCTCCGGTCGGTCCCCGATGCCTCCGACTACCCCGTACCGCTCGCGCACGATGCCGGCCCTCATCTCGAGACAGCGTCCAGAGATGGAAGATCGGCAGGCACGACACGGAATTGAGCGAGGGGTCATCTCGTCGCGCCAGGCGCCGCGTGCGGCCCGGCGTCGGACACAGACCGGCAGACGAGCATGGCAGCCGCGGTCCGGTCACACTCGTGCGCGACCCCGGCGCCATGGCGTTACCCTGCCCCGCGATGCTCCAGATGGAGGCTGAACCGCTCGGCCAACCGGCGCAGCCCCCGGTGGGTGAGCACGCGGACCGTCCCCGGGCGCTTGCCCATGATGCCAGCGACCTCGGCGACGTCCAAGCCGGCGACCACCCGGAGAAGGATCGCCTCAGCCTGCTCGGCGGGCAGCGTGGCGAGCACAGCCAGGGCGCTCCGGGTGGAGATGGCCTCGAGCGCGGCGACGGCCGGGTCGTCTGGTGCCGCGCGGTCCAGGAGCGCCTCGGAAGGCAGCAACTCGGTGTGCTGGCGCGCCGCCCGACGGCGCCAGTCGATGGCCCGGTGGCGGGCAATGGTGAACATCCAGGCGCGGAACCCCTGCTCGTCACCGGTGAACCGCCGTAGGCCGCGGATCACCTCGAGCCAGGTCTCGGCAGCGAGGTCGTCGGCTACGTCGGGAGCGCGAACCCGCAGATAGCGGAGCAACGGGGGCTGCAGGTCGCGCCACAGCTCGCGGAACGCCTCGTCGTCGCCTCGTACGGCGGCCGTGAGCACGGCCTCGAAGGTAGGTCCGAGCATCGCCGCGCCTACCTGTCCGGCCATGAGCGGGGCGGCGCCACTCGAGGTCGGAGCCCCTGCTTGACACATGGACCGCCGGAATGGAACGCCGAGGGGGACTGCTGCTGGTCCCAATTGCGCATCTCGCCCCCTTGACGGACCGTGTCAAAGGCATACGAAGCTGCACGTTGCTCCGAGATCTGTCAAATCCGCGCCGACACCCCTTACAGCGGTTGCAAGCCACCGAGAGCAGCTCGACCCGGCGGTGGTGCGACCACGGCTCCACCCCTCGCTGGCAGCCGTCGTGCCCACTGGCAGCCGTCGTGCCTGCCAGCAGCCCGTCCTACCCGCTGGCAGCCGTCCACCCGCCAGCAGCCGTCCTGCCAGCAGCCCGTCCTGCCCGCCAGTGGCCGTCCTGCCCCGCTGCGCCGGGCATGAACGCCCGAGCCGTTCAGCCGGAGGCCGCCGCCATCGGGCGGCACCGGACCCTGCGGCTCAGGACTCGAGCCGCAGGGCCTCGCCGATCTTGAGGTTCCTCGGGCCAGCGCCCAGCAGGGCGTAGGCGGTGCCGTCGACGACCGCGACGCCCAGGCCGTGCCGGGCCTTCGACAGCGACGCCAGTCGCGTCACCGTGCCCTTGGCGTTGATGCACTCCACGTCGGCGAACAGGCTCCGGCCTCCGTCCCGGCCCCCGACCACGCAGGCCCCGGCGGCCGGCGACCAGAAGCCGGCCACCGAGCCGCGAGGCCGACGGACGGTCCCCAACCGTCGCACGGTGCTGCCGGCGACGGCGTCGACGTCGGCGAGCACGACCTTGCCCCCGCTGTCGTTGACCTCACCGGCGAGGAAGAACGTGGTCCCCGCACCGTCGCTGGCCGCGGCGAGATGCTCGCGCGCCTTGGTCAGGCTGCCGATCTGGTGCCACGACGAGCCCTCGAGCGCGAAGACGGCCGCAGACGGCTTGCCGTTGGCGGTCACGCCGCCGGCGAACACCACCCGCTTCCCATCCCACGCGGCGGCTCCCGCCCCGAGCGCGACAGGCAGGCTCGGCCCGCGGACCCACCTGGAGGTGGCCAAGTCGAGCCGCCGCACGGTGGTGATCGGCTCGAGCGTCGAGTTCCGGTAGCCGCCGATCAGCAGCAGCTCCTTGTCGGTGGCCACCAGCGCGGCGTGGGTGAGGGACTGCGGCAGCGGGGGCCCGTTGCTCCACTTGTTGGTAGCCGGGTCGTACACGACCACGTCGTTTCGTCCCTTGAACCGCTCGTCGAAGCCTCCGGCCATCCATACCCGCCCCTTGAACGCGGCGGAGCCGCTCGACTCGAGCGCCAGCGGCCCGGGGGCCACTGCGGTCCACGCCTGGGGCTTCGCCGGTACCGTCGTGGGCGTCCGGGTGGCCGCAGTGGTCACCGCCGGAGCCGTCGTGCCGTTGCGGTCGCGGCTGAGCGACAGCCCGAGGAACACCAGCGCGATCACACCGAGTACGGCTGCGACCCCCGGGAGCCACCAGCCGCGCAACCGGGAGGTCTGCTCACCGTCCGAGGTCGCCGGGCCGGGCTGCTGGGCCGCGGCCGCCCCCGCGTCGGCCAGCCCCCCACCTGCCTGGCCGTGGTCACCCGCCCGCTGCCCGCCGGGCGTCACCTGGCCGGGCGACCGCGTTTCGGCCGGGGCCTGCAGCCCGGACGGCGGCGGCGTGACGGGCGCGCCGGAGGGACTCCCACCCACCGGTGGGGCGGCGGCCGCCTGCCTGGGTCCCACGGGTGGGCCGGCCGCCTGCCTGGTCTC
>DASYUT010000311.1 GCA_036000965.1 Actinomycetes bacterium | reverse complement strand
TCCCACGTCGAGGGCGGACCGTTGCGGATGTTGAACTGCATCGGCCCCGAGCAGCAGCCGAACCGGTTGACCCCGGAGACGACGCCCGGAGCACGCGAGCGCCCATGGTTGGTTTCGACCTTCCCGATGCCGGCCAGCACCGCCCAGGACAGGCCCGGGCAGGCGTGGGCGCCCCGCTGGTACAGCACCAGGTAGGCCGGCGGGATGTCCGCCCGGCCGGTCGAGCTCGCCGCCGCCGGCGTCGGCGCTGGCGGGGGAGTGCGACGGTGGTGGGGTGTGGCGGCTTCCGCGGCAGGCTTGGCGCCCACCGCCAGCAGCACCAGGAACAGCATCAGCCACGGCCCCTCACCGCGGTGGTCGTCGCGGCGGCCCATCAGGCCACCTCACGCCACCGCGGTGGCGGCTCCAGCTGCTCTCCCCGGCAGTCCGCGCACAGCCACCGGTCGCCGACCGGCCACAGCCGCCCCTCACCCAAGCATCCGTCGCACGGCTGCTCCAACAGGGACTGGCACCACGCCTCGACCTGGGCGTCCAGCGTGGGCCTGGCCGCGCGTGGCGGCAGGGTGGGACGATGCAGCGGCATTGGAGCGCAACCTCCGATGCGAAAGAAGCCCGGGCGGGAGATGGCACCTCCCGCCCGGGTCGGTTTTGGAACGGGTTGCGGCGCACCCGCCTCGGATGCGCCCGCTATGCAGTTGTCCGCAGAAGCATCGCGTGAGCTCTGCGCCGCCCCTCACCGGCGCGTCTAGGGCCTACTAGATTTCGCGGGTCAGAATACGATCTCCCCACGCTCGCGTCCAGTGCCCTCTAGACAAACCGGGTATGCTGTGCGCATGCCCAACCATGACCAGGTCGCCAGGCAGATCGCCGAAGCGCTGGAGGGACTCCAGGGCGCATTCCAAGCGGTCGAGCAGGTCACCGACCCGCAACAGGCGTTCGAGTTGGCCACCGAGCTCGTCGATGATCTCGGCCGGCTGGAAGGACAGGCCGCTGATCTGCGTGCCCGCCAGGTTGGCAGGATCTGGGCGAGCGAGACGATGACCCTGGAAGTGCTGGCGCAGCGGATCAGCGTCCGCAAGGCCCGCGCCGGCCAGCTCAAGCAGCGCGCGCTGGAGCTGGCCAACCGCCCGGAAGGAGAGCAGCCATGACGGAGCACATCGGTCCCTGGCATGAGGTGCCCAACCCGAACGGGTGGGTGGACCCGGAAGCGGCCGACCTTCCGATCGGCGATGACGAGCCGGCAGGCGTGCTCGGTGAGGTGTGGCCGCTCACCATCGACCCGACCATCCCCGCCGAACAGGCGGGGATCTGGCTGTGTAGCGGCACGCTGCCGTGGACGACGCCATTCAAGAAGCAGGGTGTGCGGCTGCACGACCTGATCGTCCGGGAGCTTACCCGCCGGGACATCCCCGTCCGCCCCACCACGCCGCTGCACCAGACCTCCGATCGGGACATTGGCATCGGCGTGGTACACACCTACATGGCGGTCATTCCCTGCGACGGGCCGGTCCGGGCCCGCTGGCCGCTCGCGCTGCCGGTCTCCACCCAGCTCGCCGCGATGGTCGGCCCGCCCCCCACCCATGCCTCCGGGGAGCGCCCACAACCGCGGGACTGGGATGTCCTGATCCATGGCCTCGGCCACCTGCACCGGCTCTACAACACCAACGCCACCTTCCGCCGCGACTTGGCGCCAGCGTTCGCATTCCATCTGGGGGAGTGGGAGGAGACGCTGTTCCAGCAGTTCGAGCGGGTCCACGGCACGACGTGAGCGACCGCCCGACGGCGGTGACGCCATGAGCGACCCGGCGCCGCTGCCCGCCGGCCCGGTCGACCGGGAGTGGGCGGAGCTCGCCCTCAACGTCTGCCAGTCCGCCTGGGAGCACGACCTGGCCGGCTGCGGCGACGAGCTGTCCCGCAGGGTCCTACGGGTGACGCTGGCCGCGCTGCGCCGCTACGAGCTGCGCACCGGCCAGCAGCGGCTCACCCACCCCTCGCTCGTCCGGCGCACCCCAGACGGTCGCCTGCCCGATCCTGGCATGGCCGTGCTGTGCGCCAGCTGCGACCAGCCACGCCAGGCGCATGGTGGCCGCCGGCATCTTGGCGCCTGCCCAGGACATGAGGGCCTGCATGCGCAACGATTCAGCCGGGTGGCCGTGGCTGCGCACTCTGAAGCGGTATCGGACCCCGGCAGCCCTGGGGACCACAACCCGACCGTCGACCCGAGTGTCACCGACCACCCGCCGCTACATCCTAGAATCTAGCGCCGGGAGAGGAGGCCACCATGTCGCGTCCCGCGTTATGGCTGCTGCTCCTGATGGGCCTGTGCTTCTGGGTACTCGCCGCGCTCGTCCTGCCAGGCATCCTGCAGGTCGTCATGCTTGGTCGCGGCAAGGTGGTTTGGCTGGAGCTCTGCATCACCGTCGCCTACGGGATGTGGGGATGCGCGGCCTTCTGGGTCGCCATCCGACGGCTGGCCCGGGGGAGCCGCTAGTCTCCCCCGGCGGGGGAGTGGCGGCGGCGCAGCCACTGCGAGAGCACATACTCCATGCCGGTCAGCTCGTTGGGCTGCGGGGTGCCGTCCCGTTCCATCACGGCGGAAACCGCCATCATGCCCGCCAGTGCCGCCCGGGCCTGCGCGATGTCGTCCAGGTCGGTGTCGTAGGCTTTCAGGCAGTCGCGGAGGAGGGCGACACCCTCGTCGAAGAAGCGCGCCTCGGCCGGGGTGGCGGGCGTCCCGGCGTCCTCGATGCACTGGTCGAGCAGGTTCATGGCTGGTCGTGGATGACCGTGGCCGAGGTGATGTAGGGCGCCAGCTCGCGGCGCATTGCTTCCTCGGTCTCTCCGAAGAAGATCATCACATGGGGGCCGCGCTCGATCTTGAGTTGCTCTCGGAGGTCGACCGCGATCGGCTCTCCTGCCTGGAGTCGGCGGACGTTCTCGGCGCTGAGGCCGAGCCCCACAACCGTGCGGCCGTCCTTGGCGATGGTGGTGAACTTGATCATGGGGGAGTGCCTCCTACCAGGGCGAAAAGTCTCAGGTTTACATAATGTTTATTATGGGGGAGATGCGAGAGTGGTCTCGGCCGGCTTGAATCGACCCCCGCAGCCTGCATGCGGCGTCCCCTCGATCTGTGGGCACAGCGGGATCGTACGGTGGCCGCAGCGGTCGCAGACGAACTCGCGGTCATGCATCTGCTCCGGCCACACTGGCACGGACTCTATGGGCGAAACACTGCCGTCCGCCTCGTAGCCCCAAGGGCTGTCATCATGCCGGTCCATATGGCAGTGAAAGCAGAGCGTGACCAGATCCTCCAACAGCTCCCTGCCGAGCCGAACATAGGTGATGTGGTGCACCTCGAGCCTATCGGCGCGGTGACACTCGGTGCACTGGTGCCCATCCCGCTCAAGCGCCAGGGCACGTTTTGCCTGCCACTCGGGGCTTTCCAGATATTCCTGGTAGCGCCAAGGCGGCAACCCAAGTTCGCCCAGCAGCTGCTCGCTCATGGCTTGCTCTCCCCCGCCGGGGGAGTCGGCTCGCCCCAGCCCGTTTCGGGGTCGCCGACCAGCAGTCGGTACTGCTCGTTGCCTCCAGCGCCTTCGATCTCCTCCAGGGTGACGGGCACGGCCCGAGCCACCTCCTCGAAGTGGCCGGCGTGCTCGCCGAACACGGTCACCGCCCAGGTTTCGCCGCCATGCCGGTTGGGGCGGCCTTCCAGCCAATTGGCGTAGGCAGCAGTGTTGATCCACATGCGCATGCGCGCCTCGTCGGGCGCGGTGACCAGGAAGTAGCGGACGCTCATGGCCGCTCCCCCGCCGGGGGAGTGTGCCCGGGGGCGGCCGGCCGCTCGTACCGCTCGCGCACCTCCCGGGGAACGCCGGCGCTCTCGGGGAGCGGGATGCGCCCCGCCTCCTGCTCCGGCATGGTGCCGGATGCGCCGCGTGCTTCCGGTGTAGTGGTCCGCTCGAACCCGTGGGGGCCGGGCTGCTCGTAGCCGTGGGCGAGCACCATGGTGGCGGTGTCGCCCTGGTAGTGGTGCTTCAAGATCATCGCGCGGGCGGCCGCGTCGTGGCCGGGCCGGAAGAGGCTGCGCGGTGCGGTCGCTTCGCCGCAGCCGCACCAGCACCAGCCGGTCGGATAGGCCCTGTCCATGCGCTCCGCTCCCTCAGCCGGGGTTCCCAGGGCGCTATCCTAGCATGCCGGGCGAGGGCTGTCGCCTGGGATGTCCCGCGGGTCGGGAACGCGCTCCAACCAGCGGCCGACCTGCAACGTGTATCCCTTGGCGTAACGGCGGGTCGTGTTCGCCGATGCGTGGCCGAGGAACTGCTGCAGATGGTCAATGTTGGTGCCCTCGCCGGCCCGGTAGATCGCCGTGGCGATCGAGTGGCGCAGCTGGTGCGCTGAGGCCGGGAAGCCGTTGGCGCGCAGCCATCGGCCCATCGTCACGCTGACGGTCGCCGGCTTCATCGGCCGGCCGGTCGGCTGCCCATTGTGGTCGCGGCCCTCCACCAGCGGCCCGGTCTGCGGCCGCCTGATGAGGTACTTGCGGATGAACTGGTGGGCGGCCGGGTGCAGGGGGATGATCCGCTGTTTGCGGCCCTTGCCGTGCACAAGCAGGGTGATTTCCTGCTCGCTGACGCGGAACCGTTCGATGCGGGCGCCGGCGATCTCCATGCAGCGCAGCCCCCCAGCCCAGGCGAGCCAGCACATCATCCCCATCCGCTCGTCGGTCTTCTCGGCCAGCTCGAGGATCGCGGCGACCATCTCGTCGGGCAGGTCCCGCGGCGGGCCCTCCCCCACCCGGGGGCTGATCACGCCGGCGAGCGGGTTGCGGGTGAGCAGCGGCGGTGCGCTGATCGATGAGCACCAGTGGTAGAAGCGGCGGGCGATCATGGTCTCGTGGGCGCGGGTGGCGACCGACTTCGGCCCGCCCCGGTTCGGCCCGGACTTGGCCGGCTGGCCAAGCCATCGTTCCAGGTGTTTGGGGAGGTTGCGTGCATGCCAGCGTGGCTCGCCCGAGCCGTCGCGGGGCAGCGTGTCGGTGAATGCCTTGAGCGTGCGGCTGTAGTCGGTGATGGTTCGCTGCTCATGGCCGGCCATCCACATCCACGACCGGTAGCGGTCCAGGGCCGTGCCGAAGGTGACGATCCCCACCAGGGGGAAATCGTCGTCAAGGCCGAGGTTTTGGCGGACCCGGTCAGCCATCAGCAGCACCACAGCGCCGACGAACAGGTACAGCATGGTCCGGGGGTTCAGGTGGCCAACGTGGAGGTGCAGCGCGCGTCGCGCGCCGGGGTCAAGGAGATCCGTCCAGAGGGGGAGCAACGGTGCCCCTTTCCATGGGTTTGGGAAGACCGGCTGCCATGGGGAGAGTTTCCGATGCTCGTGCGATCCGGCCGCTTTCACCATATGAAAGCGACGTAATTCGAGTACGGCATTTGAGGAGTTGCCGGTGTTCGTGAGTAATTGGCTACTCAGGCCGGGATGGGGAGTGCTTGGGTCTCTTCGGCCATCCGGCGCAGTTTGCGATGTCCCGACCGGGTAGGGCGCTGACCAGCGCGATCCCACAACCCGACCTTAGTGTGATCGTGCAGGTCAGAAGTCGCATCGGCGGCCGCCGCGAGCACCATGTCATAGCGGCGGAAGCCCATCGCTTCCCCCGACCGGCGTCGCCTCGCTTCCTCCCTGACCGCATCCTTGAACGCCGGGGATGAGAGCGGGCTGACCGCGCGAGCCTCCTCCAGCAGCTTCCAGGCGTCGATCTCGGAGTACAGGTCCGCCAGGCGCCATGCCTCCTCGGCGGTGAGGTTGCGCTCCCCCGCCTCGAGCCGGCCGATCTGGGTGTCGCGTAGTCCCTTGGGTGGATTGCCGACTGGGCCGATCATCGTGGCCACGGTCGCCAGTGACCAGCCACGCCTCTTCCTGGCCGCCTCGAGCTTCCGACCAAGCTCCGGGTCGATGCGCAGGACCGTGGGCACCGTTCTGCCTCCTTGTTGCATCTAACACACTCTCGCGCGGTGCGCGCCGCGCACCACGTTAGCGTGACACACCCCTCGTGTCCACTGTGTACACGGGGCGAGTGTCGTTCGGGATAGGCTCTTGACAGCGGTGCGACGCGCACACATGATGTGTACCTCATTCGGGAGCGTGATGTTGGACACCGAGCTCATGAAGACTCAGCGGAAGACTCTCAGGCTGTCCCAGGCGCAGGTCGCCGCCGCCGTTGGCCGTGACCGGTCGACCGTCACGTCGTGGGAGCTTGGCCGGCAACGGCCCGACGTGGACGTCCTGCCCGCGCTGGCCGCCGTGTTGCAGCTCACGATCGAGCAGCTGCTGGGCGCCGGGCCAACAGCGGGCGAGCCGGCCGGCGACCGGCAGGCGGTTGCCTCATGACCCCGCTGGTCAGGCCTGCCCCCGCGGTGCGTAAGCCGCTCCGCAAGACCGTCGATGCGGAACGGCGGAGCGTCCGGAACGACCAGCGGCAACGGGTCCGCGCGCAGGACCGGTCACGCCCACCCCACGGCACCACCGCGGTGCCGCATGCCTGCTGGCGGGAACGTCCACGCCCGCGGGTGACCAGGCTGCCCGCGGGGTGGCGGTCGGAGAGCGAGAAGGCGCGGGCGCGCCGCCTCCGCAGGAAGCGAGCAGCCCGGCAGACCTGAAACAGCAAGCGCCGCCCTTGTCCCCGACCAAGAGATCAAAGGCGGCGCCCCAAACGAAAGGACCATAGCCGATGGACCTGGGTAGCCGCATCCGCAGCCTCCCCCGGGCTCTGGTGCGTAGACCTGACGAGCCGACGGTCCTGCCAACCGAGCAGCAGTTGTCGGAGCTCGCCGACCTGGCAGTCACGCGGCGGCAGCCGGCCCATTGGGCGACCGAAGCCGGCTACGTGCAGGCCGCGCGGCGGCTGCTCACCGTCATGGGTGCCCGTGTCGGAGGGAACAACCGGATCGCCGCGACGATGGCCAGGGTGATGGGTGCCAGCAACGACCCGGCCGGCCAGCTTGAGCGGCTCCGCGCCGAATGCCGCCAGATCGACTCCGCACTCAGCAAGCTCCGCACCCTGCACACCCAGGAGGCAGAGCGGGCCGGCGAGACCGACGGGATCGAACCGTTGGCCGAGGTCCGCCGCAAAGCGCGGGGGGCGACCCGGTGATGCTCATCGTGCCGCTGGACGCCGCCGGCATCTTCCAGCGGCTCGCGGTCGTGTCCGGCTATCTGGGCGACGCCGGCTACCAGGCCGGCCTCACCGACGAGCAGGTCCGCGAAATCCACGACGGCATCCAGTCCATCGCGGCAGTGCAGGCGATGTGCGGCACGTTGCAGCGTGTCGGGACGCTGCAGCTCACCCTCGAAACGCCCACCCCGCCGCGGCGCTGGTGGAGGCGGTCGTCATGACCGGGCGTGAGCAGCCCCGCCGCGTCCAGAGGTTGCGCATGGCCCCGACCTGCCGGGGCCACGGGCAGTTGCGTCCCGCACTGCTGGGCTGGCAGTACCGGATCAGCTGGTCCGCCCTTGAGTGGAGCCCGTGGTGGTTCGCGTTCGGCCGGCGCGCCCGCGCGTTGGCGTTCCTCGAGCGGTTCCACCCGGTCTGGATCGAGGAGCAGGTGCGCTGATGGCGGGCACCGTGTACCTGCTGCATTTCGACCGCCCGATCGGCAACCCGGCCAACCCGCGGGCGATGGCCCAACACTATTTCGGCTGGTCCGCGACGCCAGCCAGGAGGCTGGAGGCGCACACCACCGGGAACGGCGCGGCGATCATGCGTGCGATCCGCAACCAAGGGATCGGCTTTCAGGTTGCGCGCACCTGGTCGGGCACCCGCGCGTTGGAACGCCGATTGAAGCGGTGGCACAAGGCACGCCAGTTGTGCCCCATCTGCAGGGCGGCCAGGCCATGACTTGGACCTGCCCGCGCTGCGGGACCGAGTTCGCCGATGGTCACCTCCTGGAATGGCTCACGTCGGCGGAGCGCCAGGTGCTGCAATGCCTCGTCAACGGTCGCAGGCCAGAGAAGATCGCCGCTGACCTCGGCATCAGTCGTCACACAATCCGCACGCACCTGCAGAATCTGTACGTCAAGCTCGACGTCCATTCACAGGTTGAAGCGGTCAACTTTGCCATCCGCAACGGCATGATGCCGGACGGTGCCCAGTGACCGCCCGCCAGTGGGTGAACATCGACCCGGTACAGGTGAGCGCCTACTGCGCCGACAAGGCCGACCGGTTGCGCGACCACGAGCACATCAGCCGCGACGCCTTCGGCCCCACATGGGCGGTGTACCTGGTGCTCGGCGACCAGGGCCTGGTCTACCAGGTCACGGTGCGCCTATTCGCCGACCGGTGGACCGCCACCTGCGACCACCCCGCCCTGCTCCGCCAGCGCGAAGGCCTGCCGATCCGCACTGATCAGGCCTGTTCGCACATCCATGCCGCCGCCGGCGAAGAGGCCCATCACCGCGGCACCCACATCCCTGTCCCGCCCACGCCCGAACCGCCGCCGCAGCGTCCCGCCGAGGCGATGGCCGGCTTCTACGACTGACCCGGAGGCTCCCATGCCCACGTCCACGCTCATCCTTGCCCTCGTGGCGGTCGTGCTCGTGCTGGTCTGCGGCCTGGCGGCCCTGTGGGATGGCCGCCGACGATACCGCCGGCTTGTCGAGGAGCTCCGCGGCCGGCTGGACCGGCAGACCGCCGCGACCGCCCGGGCGCTGGCCGCGACGATCGCCATCCCACCGCCACCGCCGGCCGCCCAGCTCCGTCCGGGGGCCGGGCGGCGCGCCCACACGGCCATCAGCGTGCTCGACGCGGCCGACCTGCTCCTCATCACCCGCTACGTACAACAGCGCGCCGAAGCTGGAAGCGCGCTGCACGAAGCGGCCGGCCGAGTCCGAATGATCGGGGAGACCGCCGCCGCCGACCTTGGCATCCACGTGCATCTGCGCGGACGAGGACGGACCTCGTGAAAAAGGACCTGCGGGCCGCCACAGGCTGCGTGACCGGGATCGGCGTTGGCCTCTGCTTCTGGCTGCTCCTCTTCCTGGCCATCTGGCTGACCAGGGGATGGTGGGGCGGATGAGCGGCGTGCTGCAGGATGGCCCGTACTGGCTGTCGCCGACCAAGATCAGCATGGCGCTTGGCTGCCCGCTGCGCGCGCAGCGCCGCTACAAGCTCAAGCTGCGCGAAAAGCCAGCCCTGCCCGCCTTCCGTGGCAACCAGCTGCATGCCGCGCTTGAGGCGACCAAGGGTCGCCCTGACCTGCCCGGCGTCGCCCACCTGACCACAGAGGTCAGGGAGGCGTGGCAGTTCAACGCGCCACCACCGTGGACAGGGCTGTTCAGCCAGTGGCTCGCGCTGCATGACGACATGGCCCCACAGATGGCCGAGCTGGACTCCATCGCCGACCGGATCAAGACCGACGCCGAAGCCGGCCGGCGCAAGGGCGGCGCCCAGGCCCCCCGCATGACCAACGACTACCGCAAGGCCGAAGCGGACCTGATCGGCCCATGGCGCGACACCATCGACTCGTTGCGTGCCGCCGAACGCGAGTTGCTGGACGACCCTGAGCGCTCCCCCTGGGAGGCCACGACCAGGAGCGGGTTCGACGAGTACCAGTCGTCGCTGGACACCGCGCACGCCTACACGGCCTGGTGGCACAACACGCCCGCCGATGATCGGCCGGAGATCCTGCACTGCGAACGCCGCTTCGAGACCCTGCTGGACCGGGGCCACTTCAAGCTCGGCGGCCGGGTCGACCGCATCGACCTCGACCCGGTCCGGGACGCGCTGGTGGTAGTCGACTACAAGACCGGGTCGGGCAACTGGAGCAAGCACGAACGGTGGATTCAGGCTGCCTGCTACGCGCTCGGCGTCACCGAGGTGATCGGCCAGCGCCCAGACCTGGTCCGCTTCATCGACCTCGACAAGGGCCCGTCGACCGACACCTACCCGGTCAAGCCGATGTGGGACATCAAGCTGCTTGACACCTGCCGGTACGCCCGCGACCTGATCGAAGGCCCCCCGGTCGCCACCTTCGGACCGTGCGGGATCTGCTCCTACACGGACTTGTGCTTTGACCTAGCCGGCAACGGCTTCCAGTTCCAGGCGCTCGAAGACCTCGAGCAGCCCGCCGCAGAAGAGGTGACCCCAGCATGACCACCACGGACCGTCCACAGCTCGCCAGGCTGGCGCAGCGCATCGACCAAGGGTTCATCCGCAACACCCGCGACGACGGCAAAGGGGAGGACTACGCGCCCCACCACGCCGTCAACCAGTTGCTGCTGCTGATCCTCGGCCCGTTCAGCTTCAAGCTCGTGCAGATCCACCGCGGTGATGTCCTCGAACGCATCCGCGAGGACCCGAACAAGGGCCGTTTCCTTGAGGGCAAGTCGGTGGTCAAGCTCCACAACGTGGTCGTGGGTGCCACCTTCCGGCTCGCCGCCACCGTGGACGGCGAGCGGGTGGTGATCGAGCAGACCGGTGATGTCGAGCACGCCGACCTGTGGCAGCACGACGGTGCCCGCCTGAAAGATGCCGAGTCGGATGCGCTGAAACGGTGCGCGATGCGGCTCGGCCTGGGCCTGCACCTGTGGGCCGACCGTGGCTACATCCTCGACAAGTGGCTCCCCGTCCCCAAGACACAGGGGAACGGGTCGGCGGCGCCAGCGGACTCGCGGACGCCGGCGCCAGCCGCCCCGCCCCCACAGCCTGCCACCACCCCACCACAGCAGACCCCCGCCGAACCGGCAGAGGCACCCCCCGCCTCGCCGACGGCGGACGCCCGGGCCACCTCGGCGACTTCCCCCGCCGAGGAGGCCCGGGCCACCATCACCCCCGGCGGCCCCCTCGAAGCCGCACAGAACATCGAACAGCTCGCCACCGCGCTCAACCGGTCACTCACCAACGTGATGCTGCGCTTGCGCCGCGCCGGCCAGCTCCCCCCCAACCACCCCCAGAAACTGCCCGAACAGCCGTTCGCCAACATCGACACGATCGACCAGCTCAAAGCGCTCGCCGGCGACGACTTCAACCTGGCCAAGGCGTGGCTGCTCGACGCCGCAGGAGCCCCAGCATGACCCGCCTCTGCTTCCTGGACACCGAGACCACGTCGCTCGACCCGGACCGCGGCGAGGTCTACGAGATCGGACTCATCGTCCGCGACCCGGGCAGCAGTGCCCTCGATTTGGAGTGGCGCTGGTGGCTACCCATCGACCTCGGCCGCGCCGACCCGATGTCGCTTGAGGTCGGCCGCTACTTCGAGCGTCGGCCGCCGCAGAGCCGCACCTGGACAGGCGCGCTCCAGTGGGCACCCGATCAGGCCGGCCAGGTCGAGCAGGCCGACACCTGGGAGGTCGCCGCCTCGCTGATGGAACTGACCGCCAGCGCGCACCTGGTCGGCGCCGTCCCCTCGTTCGACGCGGCGTTCCTCTCGCCGTTCCTGCGCCAGCGGGGCTGCTGCCCGGCATGGCACTACCACCTTTGCTGCGTGGAAAACCTCGCCGTTGGCTATCTCGCAGCGCAAGGCAAACCTGTCGCGCCACCGTGGGTGTCGCACGATCTCTCTACAATGATGGGTGTCGATGTAGAGAGGTACGAGAAGCACACGGCATTGGGAGACGCGCGGTGGGCGAGAGACCTGTACGACGCTGTGATGAGTGCGGGAGGGAGATAACCCGTGCGAACTGCGCCAGGGGCCTTTGCACCGCCTGCTATGCGCGATGGCGGCGGAACCAGCCTGACCGATGCCGGTACTGCGGCGGGAAGCTCGGGGATGAGCCGCTGCGTGGCCGCTCGCACGAGCGGTGCCTCGCCAACCGACGGAAACGCTGGGGGCAGTACCGCATCCGTGTGCTCGCCGGCTATGGCGGGAAGTGCGCGTGCTGCGGCGAGGCCGACCCGAGGTTCCTCACCATCGACCACATCAACGGGGACGGTCGCCTTCACCGGGAAGCCCTCGGCAGGGGGTCAGGCCGCGTCTGGCTTGACATCCTCAAGCGAGGCTTCCCGCCCGAGTACCAAGTGCTCTGCTACAACTGCAATTCCGGTCGCTCAATCAATGGTGGCATCTGCCCCCACCTCGACCCGCTTGGCACTTCCGCTTGGCTGGAGGGCAAGCATCGTGAGGTCGAGCGCTGGATTCGCGAGCGACAGCGGACGTAGCGCACCGGAGGACTTCGAGCGGCACACCGCGCTTGGCGACGCCCGCTGGGTGCGCGCCATCTACGACGCGGTCATGGCTGAGAGGCGGCAGCCATGAGCGCGCAGACGCCCGGGGCGCCTTCGCGGCGGGAGGTGCCCCGGGCCCAACCATCCCAGCCTCCCCGGTCCGAGGCTGGGCTGGTGGATGAGCACCTGCGGCACATGACCGACGGCCGCTGGCACGACGACTGCCGCTACTGCCGGCGACGCCGCGAAGAGGGCGGCACCGGCGTCCCCCCAGCCGAGATCCTTCGCAGTTACGAGCGGCGCAACGGGCCATCCCTCTTCCCCGATCTGCGGGTCGCACTGCTCGCCGGCGCCGACGCGCTCGAGCAGCTGGAGATCGGCGGCGACCTGGTCGCCATCATCGGCCACCTCGGCGGTGAGACCGATGGCTGACGTGGAGGTGCACACCCTCGTGAGCGAGGTGTTGGTGGACGGCGACCCGATGGTGAAGATCACCCACACGCCCGACGGGCGCGCATGCCCATGGCGGGTCACCGCGACCCCACCCGCAGGGCTCGGCGCCCCCGCCGACCGTGACCTGTTCGCCCTGTTCGACACCGAGCCGGCCGCGGTCCAGGCCGCCCAGGCCCTGGCACAGCGGCTGCATACCGCGCGGGAGCTGCTCCGCCAAGCCAACCAGCAGCTCCGCGAGGCCCGGGCAGGCCTCAAGGAGGCCGAGCATGGCTGACATCCTCGCCGCCCAAGCCCTCGATGACCAGCTCCTGGCCGTGTTGCGTGACGCGCAGGGGTTCCCGCTGTCCACCCGGCAGGTGTGTGAGGCGGCCGGGCCGATGGCATGGCCACCCGACTACATCACCTGGAAGCGGCTCGACACGCTCGCCAAGGCGGGGCGGGTTGAGCGGGTCAAGCTGGCGGGCTGGCGGCAAGTCTGGTGGCGAGTCTCCGGGACGGTCGGCGATGGGTAGGCCCAGCGCGGTCTACCAGCCGCAGCTCGCCGGCGAGCGGGAGTGCCTCAACTGTGGTGACCCGTTCACGCCGCTCCCGCACCCGGCGTGGGCTGGCCTGTACTGCCAGGAGGCGTGCTGGATCGCCAACAACGGCGGGCCACGCCGCCACCGCACCGCCTACCGGCCCCGCCCCGCCGCCACACCCCCGCCGCCCCCGCCGCCCCCGCCGCCCCTGGCCACGCCTGTGGCGGATGCGGTGACGCTCGAGGAGGCCGTCGCGGCACTGGAGGTCCGGCTGCCGCACCTGCAGCCGCCACCGCCGCGCCGGCTGGTCGTGGTCGGCGTGACCGCCTGCCCGCGGTGTGACACCACCCACAAGGTCTACGGCTACCGAGGTGCGCCATGAACCTGTGCGGACTCAGCCAGCCTAGCCAGCCAAAGCTGCCCGACGCCGGCCAGGGCACGTGCTGCTACGGCGCAGCGTGCATGGGGCCGGAGCGGTGCACGTGCTGGGAGCCCGTCTTCGAGGTGGAGCAGACCCCACCCGACTCCCAGACCGTCACCTTGCTCGCCGCCGGCGTCCAGCCGGTCACCCGCCAGCGTCCCTGCGACGACTGCGCCTACCGGCCCGACTCCCCAGAGCGCCGCGGCGACCCGAACGTCGCCGGCGACCAGGAGCTCCTCGAGCAGATCGTGCAGCGTGGCGAGCGGTTCTGGTGCCATCAGGGCATCCGCCGTCCGATCGCCTGGCGCCACCCCGCAGGCGTCCAAATCCCCGGCTCACCCGTCAACTATCAGCCGCCGATCATCGACGGCGTGCCGTACCGCGCCGATGGCACCCCCGCCGAAGTCTGTGCCGGCTGGGCGGCGCGGCGCCGCGCGCTCGAGACGCCGGAGCGGCAGCCATGACCAGCCCGGCGCGCCGCCAGATCGACCTGGCCATGAGCGAGGCGCAATGGCAGGCCACCGTCCTCGACCTCGCACTCACCCTGCACTGGCGCGCCCTGCACCACCACGACTCCCGCCGGCAGGTCGGCACCGACAACAACGGCAAGCCGATCCTGGTCGGAGACAAGGACGCCGCCGGCCTGCCCGACTGGCTGTTCATCCGCGAACGACACTTCTTCGCCGAACTCAAAGCCGAAGGCAAACAGCCGACCGCCAAGCAGCTCGAGATCATGGACGGGCTGCGCAAGGCCGGCGCCGAAGTGCACCTGTGGCACCCCTCCGACTGGCCCGAGGTCGTCATCGCACTCACCGGCCGATGGCACGGCAGCCGCGGCCGCGTGCTCGAGCTTCCACCGGAGACGCCCCCCCGGCGGACCATCCCCGACGTCGACCACCGCCGCGGCGATAAAGGCGTCTCCCCCGTGGACACCGGAGGTGCGACGTGAACACGATCCCCGGCGTCACCTTCCGGCCGATCGACCGGTGGCCCGGGTCGATGACCCGGCCGTGGGAGCGCCGCGTCGGCCGCCAGTTCAGCGCCCCCTGGACATCCACCCTGGACCTCCTCGCGCTGGAGCTCCGCCAGCTCAAGGCGGAAGACATCGTGCTGCAACTCGACCTGACAGAGCGGGACATCCGCCAGGACGGGCTGCCCCGCGCCAACGCGCGGCCCCCCGGCCATCCCGGCGTGATCCTGTCGTTCACCAGCCGCCACGGGGCGTTGCAGTTCGCCTGCGACACCTACACCTGGTGGGAGACCAACATGCGCGTCATCGCCCTCACCCTCCAGGCGCTGCGCGCCGCCGCACGGTATGGCGTGGTCAAGACCGACGAACAGTACCGCGGCTGGGCGCAGCTCCCACCGCCGGCGCCGCCCGACGGGCGCATGACGCCGGAGCAGGCCGCACGCATCGTCGCTGAGGGCGCTGACAACCCGGACGCCTGGGAGGACATCCTCGAGAACCTCATGGGCATCCGCCAGGCCTACTACCACGACGCGGCCCGCCGCCTCCACCCCGACGCCGGCGGCAGCCACGAGGCGTTCACCCGCATCCAAGCCGCCATGCGCGTCCTCGACCAGCACGCCAGGAGCCACACATGAGAGTGCCCCGCGTCGGGGAGCACCGCTGCCCCAAACCTGAATGCCGCCAGATCGTCGGCAACCACCTGTTCGCCTGCGCCCCCCACTGGTACGAGCTGCCCCGCGACATCCGCCGCGCCATCTACGCGACCGCCACCCGCCCACTCACCGACCCTGAGCGCGCCCAGATCGTCCGCGACGCGCTCACCGCCTGGGGCGCGGAGACCACGCCATGACCTGCCGTGAGGATCCCGACCAGCACCTGGTCACGTTGAACCTGCGGGCACGGCTCATGCGCCAAGCCGCCGACCAGGTGCGCAGCCCACTGCTCGCCGAGCATCTCCGTGAGACCGCCGAGCGGGTCGCCACCGAAGCGATGATGCTCGTCGCCGACTACGGCGCCGAACGGGCCGAGTGCCACTACCACGGTGACCCTACGTTCGGCGAGGACCCCGACCAGGTGTATGTCGGTTGGGCGCTCCAAGAGGGCGAGGTGCGGACCGGATGAGCGTCCCCATCTTGCATGTGGCCACCACCTCGGCGCTCGCCCTTGACCCCGAGGTGCACACCGTCTACATGGGCCTGCTCCGCGAAGGCAACACTAAGGGCCGTGAGGTGTGGCACTGCGACCATGCCCACCCCAAACGCCCCGGCGCCCGCGCGTGCGCCCGCGGCGAGCTCCGCCAGCGTGCCTTCCCCGAAATGAAAGGCAACTGGGGTGGTGTGACCCGCAACACCGGCCGCCGCGACCCGATCTACCACGAGCTCATCCACGTGCCCATCTGCCCCATGTGCGCCAAGGCGCTGCTACACACCCAGCGCGAACATGAGCGGCTCGAAGCGGCCGCCACCGCGAAGAGAGCCGATCATGCCTGACCCATCCCCCTTCGAGCTGTGGCGCCAGGCCGGCGGCGGCACCCCCGCCTACAGCCGTGAGGAATACCACCGGCTCATGGTCCAACACGGCCACCTCGTCCCCCGGCCAGCCTGCACCTGCGGCGCGGTCGACGCCGTTTCCGAGCACCATCAGGACTGCCCGCGCTACCAGGACAACGACCGGCGACTCCCATGCGGCTGGCTCCCCGGGGAGGACCGGCGGCAATGACGGTGAGCGCGCCACGGCAGACCGTCCGCGGCAACGGCCAGGCCAAGCTCCCCTCCGAGCCTTTGGTCGAAGCCATCCGCGCGTACACCCGCGCGCGCAATCTCCCCCTCACCGACATCCTCGGCCGCAACACCGCCGCCAAACGCGCCTTCGAACGTGCCGGCCACAACCCGACCGTGGCCGTCACCACCGTCGAGAAACTCTGCGCCGTGCTCGGCTGCCACCCCAGCGAGCTGTACGGCGACGCCTACGACCCCAGCGCCGCCCGCCGCCAAGCGCGGCAGCGCCCGGGGTCACGCCACTGGGCCGCCCGCATCCCGCTTACCACCTACCAGGCCATCTACGACGCGATGGCCGCCACGGCGGTCAACGGCCGCTGGACCGGCCACCTCACCAAGCTCGTCGCCGACGTCGCCCCCGACACCCCCTACAACGGCCTGCAACCAACCCTGACCGGACGCGGCTGGATCACCGTCGAACAGCGCGGCATGGGCGGCACCCGCGGCGACGGCCGCGTCACCGCTCGGCCGAGCATCTACCGGCTCGTCCGGCGTCCCGAGGCCGAAACCTGGCCATGCGAGACCTGCGGCGAGCCGATCACCAGCGTCACCGACGACGGCTACCTGATCTTCGCGCTCAAGCGCTACTGCTCCGAGCGGTGCGGCTGCCGCGCGCAGGAGGCCGCCTACGGCCGCAAGCTCGACCGGCTCCGCGAGACCGCCGGCCTGCCACGCACCGGCCGCCGGCGCCTGTCCGCTGCCGAAGTCGACGACGTCGTCCGGCTCCTGCGCCGCCTGCGAATGCGGAGCGGCTGATGGTCACCTTGCTGAGTGTGGGCAACTCCGAGGGAGAGCGCCGCTGCGACGCCCGCTGCCACCAGGCCACCGAGCCCGACTGCGACTGTGTGTGCGGTGGCCGCTACCACGGCAAGGGTCTCGCCCAAGCCCGCGAGCAGATGAGCCAGGACCTCCAAAATGGCCGCTTCGGTGAGGAGATCCGGGTCGCCGTCGAAGCGCTCCGCGAGCAGCTCACTCTCCCACTCGGCGAGACGCCATGAGCGCCCTCGTGGAGTGCCCCCGCTGCCAGGTGCTCCTCCGCGAGCATCCACTCCACGAGTGCCCAAGCTGCCACCGCTGGGCCAACCACCTCGAACCCGACGGACGCTGCCTCGACTGCAACCTCCACTGGACCCACTGCCCCGAGCATGGCCGCCTCGAACACGCCGGCACCAACCACCAGCGGGTCACCGCCCACCAGATCCTCACCACCCTCCAACAACGTCAGCAGCAGCCCAGCAACGTCATCGTCGGCCCCTGGGGTGCCAGTGCCAGCCAATGACCACCACCAGCCACCCCGCAACCCCGACGCCGAGGCCGCGGTCCTGGGCGCCATGCTGCTGGACACCGCCGCCCTGGAGCGCGCCCTCGTCACCTTGGATGCCGGCGACTTCTACAACCCCACCCACCGGCTCATCTTCACCGCCTGCGCGCACCTCGAAGCCGCCAGCCAGCCAGTCGACCCCGTCACCGTCGCCGCCCACTTGGCAGCCGCCGGCCAGCTCGAGCAGATCGGCGGCGCCACCTACCTCCACGACCTGCTCGAAGCCGTCCCCACCATCGCGCAGACCGCCACCTACCTCGACCTGGTCGCCCAGGCGGCCGCCGCGCGGCGCCTCATCGACGTCGGCCACCGCATCACCCAACTCGGCCACGAGCAGGGCCTCGACCCTGACAAGGCGCAGCAGATCGCTGCGGAGCTGCTGGAGCAGGTCGGCAACGCAAGACCGCACGCACTCGTCCGCGACCGCCGCCTCCAGGAGGCCCCCGTGTTCATCTTCGACCCGTTCGCCGACCTGCCCGCCATCTGGGGCGACGGCCAGGAGGTCGCCTGGCCATCCGGCGAGAGCCTCGTCATCGCCGGCCCGCAGGGCGTCGGCAAGTCCACCCTGGCACAGCGGCTCACGCTGGCCCGCATCGGTGTCGGCCCGGCCACGCTGCTTGGCATGCCCGTGGCTCCTACCGCCAGCCGCGTGCTCTATCTCGCCTGTGACCGGCCCGGCCAGATCGCCCGGTCCATGCGACGCATGGTCACCGAGGAGGACCGTGTCACGCTCGCCGAACGGCTGATGGTGTGGCGTGGACCGCCACCTGTCGACCTGGCCAAGGAGCCTCGCGCGCTGCTCAGCCTGGCCCGCAACGCCGACGCCGACACCGTCGTCATCGACTCCCTCAAGGACGCCGCGCTAGATCTAGTCAAGGATGAGGTGGGCGCCAGATACAACCAGGCCCGCCAAATCTGCCTGACCGAGGGTATCGACCTGCTGGAACTCCATCACCAGCGCAAAGCCGCAGCCGACAACAAACGGCCACGCAAGCTCGACGACGTGTACGGGTCGAATTGGCTGACCGCCGGTGCCGGCTCGGTGCTCCTATTGTGGGGTGAACCTGGCGATCCGATCGTCGAATTGAGTCACCTGAAACAGCCCGTTGAGGAGATCGGGCCGATGAAGCTGCTGCACGACGCCGAGACCGGTGGCATCTCCGTCCAGCAGGGTGTTGATCTGCTTACCCTGGTGCGCACTCAGCCTGGCCTGACCGCCGCCGACGCCGCCCGGCTCCTGTTCGACGTGGAGGGCCGCTCCGCTGAGCCCAAAGAGGTGGAGAAGGCCCGTCGGCGGCTCGACTCGCTGGTGCGCCGCGGCCTCGTCAAGCAGCAGCCAGGCACGCGCGGCCGCGTCGGCGGTGCCATCAACCCAGCGACCTACCACCCTGTCGTCGACCTGGACGCCCCATGAGCGACACCAGCATTCCGCCTACGTCCGTAATCACGGGGGTGTTCACGGTATTCACGGCCAGCAAGGCACCCTCACAGAACGGTATACACGCGACATCACGAATCCGAGCGTTTATGCAGGTCAGGGTATTCATGCCACTAATCACGGTTTTCACAGCGGCTGCCCCCCGGGGGGTGCTGTAAAGCACACCCCCCGGGGGAGGCACAGCACGCTACGAAACGGCCAGGAAGGACAACAAGCGCGATGCCCACAATAACCGGCGAGGAGTTCGAGCAGCACATGGACCTGCTCGCCGCAGCCGGCCGGATGCTGCTCCTCATCCCCGTCGACCAGCTCCTCGACATCGTCCACCGCGCCGAAACGCTCGGCCCCATCCTGGACCCGACCACCATGCAACAAGGCGGCTTCCGCCGGCTGCACGAGCAACGCCGCATGCTCGAAGCCGCCCAGGTGTTCTGCAACACCATCCGACAACTATGGCCCGACCAGGCCGCCGCACTCATGGCAAAAGCGGGTGGATGACATGCCGCGCCAGCGGAAACTGCGGATCGAGCTGTACGACGATGCGACCCCACCAGGCGGCAACCTCGACTACCAGACCATCGCCTCCGTCGAAATCGAATTGCCCGCCGGCACTGAGATCCCCGGTGAGCGGATCATCGAGGCTGCCAGGCGCGCCTACGTGCACATGGTTGGTGCCGACTTCCCGGAGTTCGCCCGCCACGGGGGCGCCGATGCCGAGTAGGCGCCGCTGGACCGCCGCGCACCGGGCCGCCCGCCGCCTGGCCGCCGCAGTCATGCTCCGCCAATGGAACCTTGACGCCGGCGCCGGCCGCTTCGACTCACCCGCCGGCCACATCGCCCGCCTCCTGGACGCCGTCGAGGCGACCGGGCTGCGCCTGCACATCCCACGCCGGCCAGGCACCAGCGCGCTGCTGGAGCGATGGGCGCGCGCCCTCGCGCTCCTGGATGTGCGTATCGCCCAGGCCGAGGACGCCGTCGCCGCAGGACGCGGCCAGGCAGACATGCGCACCTACCAGCGCGGCGGCGATCCCGTCGCCGCCCGCATCACCCCCGGCCAGGCTATGCAGTGTGCCGATTGCCCCTACCAGGCTGCCTGCGACTATGGCACCTGCCTGCATGTCGGCGAGCCCCGCACCGGCCCCACCTGGCAGCGGCCGCCCGCCTTCACCGACAAGGACCTCGCCCACCTCCGCAGCATCCGCGACGTCGCCCACGACCGGCTCCGCTACGACCTACGCTGGCTCGAAGATGCAATTGCGAAAAGCGACAACCGGGACGCGCGTGGTGTCGCCGCAGGTCATGAGAGTCATTGACGTTTGCTATGCCGAGTGTTTCGATACCGGCCAGAAGTGCGCCCCTACGCTGAGTTGCCCCCAGTGAGCGATGGCGTGTTCTGGCCCGAGCTGGAAGCGTGGCTGCTGGAACACGGCATCCGGGTCGCCGACTGCTACCAGGTCGCTATCCGCTGGACCGTCGACAGCGTCCATGGCGGCCCGACCTGGAACGGCCCGGTCCGCATGCAGGTCGACCTGTGGCGCAACAACGAGCAGGGCCTCCGCTACGTCGGCCAGGACGGCGAGATCGCCAGCGAAACCCTGATGATCCCCATGCGGCGCCTGCCCGCCGTCGAGGTCGTCCGCTACCGCCCCGAGGCGCCACGGTGAGCGGCGTCATCGTCCACGGGCGGTGGGAGACCTACGGCGATCTCATCCTGCGCGGCTGGCGCCATCAGCGCCCCGAAGTCATCCAGGCTGACCCTCGCACGCTGATCGTTGACGAGCTGCTGGAGGAGATCCGCCAGGGCAAGGCCAGGCCATGGGTCACCCTGGACGGCGAGGTGCTCACCATCCGTGGCAGCAACCGCACCGTCATCTACCGCATCGGCGAGCACCTGGAGGACTACCGGTGCCACGTCCTAGAGTGGCCGGACTGATGGACGTGACCGGGTTCGCCCAGCTCCAGCCGGTCAACATCCGGAATGGCATCCCCTGCTGCCCCTGCTGCAACGAGCCGATGATCCAGGTCGGGGAGAACGAGTGGCAGTGCGCCCTCGGCGTGGCGCTGTGGCGCTGGGTGCGGGAGCGGCTGGACGATGCCCAGTAGGCCCTGCCCCGGCCCCGCCAACGGCACCCCACCCTGCCCTGCGGGTGCGATGGTGACGGTGCGTCGTAACGTCAAGCAGGCCGGCCGCTGCATCCTGTGCCGGGCGGAGCACAACGCCCGTCACAATGCGCGCCGGCCGGACCTGCATGATCCCGCCGAGAAGCGTCGGCGCGCGCAGGTGGTCGCCGCCGCTGGCGGCTGGTGCCAGGGCTGGCCTGGCCATCCGCGGCATCCGAGCGCCGACCTGACCGCCCACCATGTCGACGGACCCGGCGGCGTCCGTCTCGTGGCGCTTTGCCGCTCCAAAAACAGCGCAATCGGGTCACCGAACCGGTCACAGTAGACCAAACGGACGACCAGATTGACCGGAAAGATACGATTATACCCTAATTTTGGGGTGGTTTGGGATAGTTTAGACCGATTTTCCCTGTGGAGTGTCGCCAAGCAAGACAAGCACCACGCTCAAACGTCTGAATCCGGTCGATCCGGCTGGTGGTTGGTTGACATGGTGTCGGACGTTGGCCTACGGTGGTCGGGACACTACCCGCCACGTCGGAGGCCTCCACCGTGACCGCCCAGACCGCCCAGACCACACCTGGTGAGCGCGAGGATTTCGGGCACGCGGAACATGCCGCCTGTGGCTGCGAGCCGGTCGGGCAGAAACAGATAGCCGATCGGCTGGGCGTGAGCGCGAAGACTCCCAACACCTGGTACGTCCGCGGCCTACTCCCCAAGCCTTGGGGGCGGGTAGGGAACGGCCCGGCATGGTGCTGGCCCCATCAGATTGTCCCGTGGGCGAAACAGACCAGGCCGAGCCGTTGGGATCGGAGCGGCGCGAGGGCATGACAGCCTAGGCGCCTACGCGCCCAGCTGCTGCCGCCCTGCTGCCGCCCTGCTGGGCGCGTGCCAAAGGGCCCGGGCGCGCGGCCCGGGCCCCAAGGGTGAAGCGGCTAGGGGATGCGAACGGGCATGATCAGGCCGCGGAAGCCGTTACCATCGGTCACCAAAGCCGGCTTGAGGCTATCCCGGAGCTGCATCGTCCCGTGGTCGACCGCGGCCAGCAGCTCACGTAGGTACAGCGGCTTGAAGCTGGTAGGGGTGAACGGCGTGTAGCCTGCCAGTTTCAGGCCTGGTAGTTCCGCCTCGACCTTGCCGATGTCCTGCCGCTTGCACGAGGCGGCGATGGTCGCGCCGCTCGCCTCGAGGATGATCGGCTCGCGTCCGAACGATGCCACGATCGCCGCGGCGGCCGCCGCACCATCGGTGACGTCGATGGTTGGCACATCGCCCGTCATGGTCGGGATCAGCCGCTCCCAAGTGGAGGGAAACTCGCCCTCTATGGCCCGGGCCCAGAACATCGACGGCCCAACCTGCACGCGCACCTCGCCCGTGCCGTGTGTGTCGGTGCCCGTGCCATGCCACCAGGCGCCGCCCTCGGTCGCCTTGTACAGCGCGATGGCCTGCTTGACCAGGGTGAGCGCCCGGGCGGGTAGCAGGAAGCAAAACGCCGAATCGTCTAGCTGTTCGGTCTGGTAGGTGTGGAGGCGATAGGAATCGGTCGCGGTCGCGGTCAGCGTGCCCTGGTCGCGCTTGACCTGGACCGCGGTCAACACTGGGCGAGCCTCATCGCCGCTGGTCGCTGGCAGTACCCGCCGCGCCCACGTGCCAAGCAGGCCGAGGTCGGAGGTCACGCGCACCTCGCCCTCTGAGACCTCGCCGCGCAACGTCGGATAGTCCTCGAGCGCGTTGACGTGGAGCGCCGCATGCAGGCCGCCAGCATGCATGCGCAGCAGGCCGGCTTCCTGGTCGAGCTCGAGCCGCGCGAGTGTTCCCTTTGGCTGGCGTCCCTTGAGGGTTGCGGCGAGCTCGCGCAACGGCACCACGACGGCACCAGTGTCGACCACCAGCGACGAGTCAAGCCGCGTCGTGCTGGTCAACTCAAGGTCCGTCGTGGTGATCGTGACCGGGCGGCCCCAGCCGGCCGCCTCGATCTTCACTCCGCCCAGAACGGGCAGGGTCGGACGACGCGAGCACGTGCCAGCCGCGACTTTGAGCGCGCGGACGAGCTCGGCATGGTCAACGTCGAAATGCAAACCGCCTGTCCCTTGGGTAGCCGGCTTCGGCGGGGTAGGTGGCGGGGTAGGCCGCGGCGGAGTAGCCGGCTGGGCAGGCTTCGGTGGCTGGGCGGGCTTCGGTGGGCTAGCCGGCTTGCTTGGCGCCGCGCTCGAGATTGGCCGCTTGACCGCTGGCCGCTTGCTTGGCTGCTGCCTGCTTGGCGGCCTCGCGCTTGACCTCCGCGGCGGCCGCGTTGTAGTCGGTTTGGGACTTGCGGTAGTTGCGGCCCGTGTACCGTTTGACGTAGCGGTAGGTGACGCGGCCACCCTCGAGGCGAATCCACGCAACCCATGCTGCCGGGCGCGGTCGATAGTCGGTTTGGTAGCCGTCCGAAGCCTCACCAGACCAGAGCTCGACTTTGACTGTGCGGCCGCCAGCAATCGTGACCTCTGCACGGTCGACAAGGCTTGCCCTGGCAGGAACCGCCGTATTGTTACCATCGCGCATCATCCGCCCCTTCTGGTGGCGTTTCGTCGTCGGTCTCGTCGTCGTCGGTCCAGCAGCGGGCATGGAGGCGGCCGCCCTCAAGCCGTAGTTCCACGTGCAAGCCGGATAGGGGATCCGCCCAATGCAGAACGCCCTCCAAGCCCCGTAGCAGGGCCCAGAGGGCGAGCAGGCGACTACGCACCTTGCACCGTTGGCGGGATCGAGGCCTCGCGGCGGCCGCGCACCTCGGGATAGGGGATTTTGTCGTTCCACGTGTAGCCGCTCGGGACAGTGAGTGACTTCGGATTCACCCGAAGCACTGGGCGCCAACGATTCCAGCGGTCCAGCACCTCGTCGCCCTTGGCGAAATCGCCCGGGCCCCACACTTTCGCGCCGCTCGCCTGCTTGGCTGCCACCACTTGGCGCCAGTGCTCGAGCTCGTCGGCGTTCTGCTGCTGCTGGGCTTGCAGCTGCTCCGCCCATTGGCCAGTAGCCGCCTCATGGTCTTCGACGTAGGCGACCTCGCCGCGCCCGTTCCGGTACTGCCGCTGGTAGCCCTGCAGCTTCCGGGCGATGTCGCGCTGCTCCGCCTCCAGCCGCTCAATCCGCCGCAACGTCGTGCCGAGAGACTCGCGCCGCTGCTTGTACCGCTCCGATGTCGCGGCCGCCTGCTGGTAGTGGCTCGCCTTGCCGTCTTCCTCGATCGAGCGGCGGATAGCGTTGTCGGCCCGCTTCAAAGCGGCCCGATGGCCACGCTCGGAGTGATGGCCGATCAGGATCGGCTGACCAGGCGGGATCGGCTCGAGGATGTCATGGAAGCGCTGGAATGCGGCCGCGGCCGCAGACTCCGCCCGTTCGGCCCGATCGGCGTAGGTGTCCGCGCGCTGTTCCGCCCGGGCCTCCCGTTCCGCCTCCGCCTCCGCGAACGCTCGAGGTGTCTCGTCAATCGACACCTCGACCTGGAAGCCTGCCGCGCGCAGCTGCTTGGCGGCCTGGTCGATGCGCCAGGTCTTCGCGGCCCGATCCCTGGACTGTTGGATGATCCATGCGCGGATACCGGGCGCCCAGCGGAAACCGGCCGTCTTGAGGATCGGCGCCGAACCATCGCCGCGGGCAGTGCCCTCGACAATGGTTCCCTCCGGGCGAGTATGGGTGATGGTGATCATGCTTCGGGCCCTTCCTGGTCTTCCTGCTCGAGGTCGCTCGAATCGGGCACCCAAGGGTTGGGGATACCGCCGTACTCGCGGTCATAGGTGGAGGTACGGTCGATCACCATCACCTCGCCCTGCCATGGTTGGCGGCCTTGTAGCCCTCGTCGTAGGCACGGTGCAGGTCGGCATGTTCGGGATCGGACGGCACCATGCGCTTGAAATGGCGGACTAGGGCCCAGTCGCCATGCTTGGCGGCCTGCCCTGCCCGCTTGCCGATGTCGTAGGCTTCCTGCTCTGTCATGGCCTACCTCGCTCTGCCGTGGTTGGCGCCGCCGCAATGGCAGTCACAGGCCGGGCCTTGTGCTGCCATGCAGGCCGCGGCGCATGGCTCCGGCTTGCTGGTGAAGATCGCCCAGCCCTTGACCGCCTCGAGCACCCAATCGAGCCTGCTCATCCTGTCCGCCCTTCTGTAGGTCAACTACCGACAGTCACAGTGTAGGACAACCACCTACAGTAGTCAACTGCAAACCTACAGGTCAGAGCGGGGATGGGCCTCGAAAATCACGATCGCAAACGCCCTGCTGACACCCCGGCCGACCTGTCTCGCACCATGTACGCATCGGCCCGGGCCGCCCTGGCGGGCATGATCGGTTCGACAGGAGCGGGAAGTTTTGGGCAAGCAAGACAAGTAACGTGGGCGGCGACCGAGCGTTCCAGCGAGAGTGAAGATATGGGCCTATTTGTTCTAGTTTATACCCATATTTTCGTCCAATATGACAGGTTTACACCCTTCTGATCCTGTCAAACTGGACATTAACTCGGTCAATGGAGACACGTTGGATGCCGCATAGCGGCCTAAAGGGGTGAACCGGATGCCGACGGTGCCGAAGTTCGAGCCGCGCCGGCGCAACGCCCGCGTCGGCCCCGTCAAGCTCCCCCCGGAGGGCCGCAAGGGACGCGCGCCGACCTGGCCACTCGACACGGTCCTGACCGTCGAGCAGCGCAAGCTGTGGGCCAAGCTGTGGCGCACCCCGCAGGCGGTCGAGTGGCAGCGGCTCGGCTGGACCCGCGTGGTGGCCCGCTACGTCCGCGTCGTGCTCTGGGCCGAAGAGACGCTCGACTCCAAGGACCTGGCGCAGGCGAGTGCGCTGGAGGACCGGCTGGGGCTGACACCCAAGGCGATGCGGCTGCTGCTGTGGACGATCGGCGACGATGACGCCGGCGAGGAGCTGGAGCAGCAGCGCCCAGCGGACGTGCGCGCTCGCCTGCGAGCGGTCGACTAGCATGACCAAGGCGGCCATCTGCGCGGCCTGCTGGGACATCGTCTCGCCCCGTCGCGCGTGGGAGACGGACCGGTCGTGGCGCTGGTGCGAGTGCGACCACATCGGCGTCCGCTGGCGCGACGGCGCCCTCGGCTTGCTCGAGGTCGCCAGCCTGCACGGCGCCGACGGTGTCCGCGTGCTCGGCCTGAACAACATGTTCCTCGAAGAGGGCATGCGCACGCGCGACGCGGACCCACAGGGCTGGCGCGCCTGGCATGAGGCAACCTGCGAGCAGGTCGAACCGCACTACCTGTTCCACAAGGACAAGCGCAATTGTTGGGCGCTGTTGGTCCGCCCGGGCGAGAGCGGCGACGTGTTTCTCATGGACTACTTGACAGCCAAGCGTGAGGCGGTCGAGTAGCCGATGCCGTGGCGGGGCCCGGAAGTGCCGGGCGAGTTCCCCACGCTCGGCTACCTGATCGGCGAGTGGATCGAGGCGAACTGCGTCATCCCTGACGGGCTGCTGCAGGGCCGCGAGTACCGGCTGACCGACGAGATGTGGCGGTTCCTGCTGCGCTACTACCGCCTCCACCCCGACGCCCGGCCGATCGACGTGGCGATGCTCGAGGCGAAGCTCCGCCACCCCGAGCTCGAGCTGCCCCCCTCGCCGTTCTTCTACCGCGGCGGGCTGCTGATGCGCGCGCAGAAGTGGGGGAAGGGCCCGTTCGCCGCGTCCATCATCCTCGGGGAGACGTTCGGGCCGGTCAGCTTCGACGGGTGGGACGACAAGGGGGAGCCGGTCGGCCGGGAGCAGCCGACCCCATGGGTGCAGATCGTCGCCACGGCGGAGGAGCAGACCGACAACACCTGGCTGTGCGTGTACGAGATGGCCAGCCGCGGGGAGATCGCCAACACCCCCGGGATCGACATCGGCATCGAGGACATCAACCTGCCCAGCGGCGGGAAGATCGAGCCGCGCAGCTCCAGCGGCAAATCGCGGCTGGGCGCGCGGACCACCTTCGACCTGTTCGACGAGACCGGGCTGATGCTCGAGTCCAACGGCGGCGTCCACCTGGCCACCACGATGAAACGCAACATCGGCGGGATGCGTGGCCGGTGGCTTGAGACGACCAACGCCTACGACCCTTCCGAGCAGAGCGTCGCACAGCGCACCCACACCTCCCCAGCCGAGGACGTGCTGATCGACTACCGGCCCCCGTCACGCCGGCCGGACCTCCGCGACGACCAGGGTTGCCTGGAGCTGCTCGACGAGGTGTACGGCGACTCGTGGTGGGTGGACCGCCGGCGGATCCTCGCGGACGCCCGTGACCCGGCGGTGTGCCCGACCCCGGCGGATGCGCTCAGGTTCTTCTTCAACGTGCTCGAGGTTGGCCAGTCCTCTGCGGTGGACGGGGCCCGGTGGGACAGCAAGGCCCGGCCCGGCAGTCTGGTGCCGAACGAGCTGATCTGCCTCGGGTTCGACGGGTCACGCGCGCTCGACCTGACCAGCCTCATCGCCAGCCGCGTGACGGATGGCCGCTGGTTCCACCTGCGGTCGTGGAAGCCGTCCGAGTACCCGGACCACAGGGTGCCGCGCGTGGAGGTCGACCAGGCCGTCACCGACGCGTTCGACGCCTACCAGGTGTGGTGCATGTTCGGCGACCCGTACCGGTGGCAGGAGTACTTCGACATCTGGGAGGCACGCTGGCCGACCCGCCTGGACGGCAAGCAGTCGACCCGGGTGATCGAGTTCCCCACCAACGTCGAGCATCGCATGGACGACGCGATCACCCGGTTCCTTGAGCACTTCGCTGGCGGGTTCACCCACGACGGCGATCCGCTGCTCGCCGAGCATGCGAAGGCGGCGGCGCTGGCGAAGGGGAAGCGGCGGCAGCCCCGCCCGAACGAGGACCCATCCATTCCCCGGTTCTTCCAGCGGATCGTCAAGAAACGCGAGGTGGCCAACATCGACGCGTTCGTCGCTGGGCTGCTCGCCGAGGCGGCGCGTGGGCAGGCGATCGAGGATGGCGCGCTTGCCCAGCGTCGGGTGGTGCTTGAGGGTCCGCTGATGGTCTAGCGGACCGGTGGCAGGCGGTGGAGCTGGGCTGGGGCTTGGCAGGTGGTGCAGACGCCCTTGATCTCCGGGTCCGCCTCGATGCCCAGTGCCGGGATGGCGATGCCGGCCAGGCGCAGGAAGCTGCGATGCCCGTTCGGGCAGACGGCCAGGTAGTCAACCAGCGAGTTCATCCGCACAGCGTATTCCCAGGAGATGAGCCCATGACGGTGCAGGCGTGGCAGCAGATCTTCGAGCGGGTCGAGCGGGAGGCACGCGGGCTGGATCCGGCCAAGGCGCTGCTGGCGGTGATCAGCGCGCCGCTGTTCGTGCTCGGCTTCCTGGCGGTGCTGATTCTCCAGGTCGCGTGGATGGCGGTGGCGTTCGCCTGGTCGGGTGCGCTGGTCGGGTGGCAGCAGGCCGGCGGCCTGGACGCGATCCGTGGCAAGCGGAAGGTGGACCCGTACGCATGAGGTCCGTCGTCGCCAAGCGGCTGCGCTTCGAGCAGGCCCGGCTGCGCGCCGCCGGCATCACGGTGCCCCGCCGGCTTCGCACGTTCCGGCGGTGGCTGGGCCGCTACCAGATCGGGAGGCGACCATGAGGCCGAGCGTCGGACGGATCGTCCACTACGTGTCCTATGGCACGCCAGGGCCGGTCGTCGGGCTGTGCGTGCTGAATCCGACCGGCCTGTTCTTCCACGCGATCGCCGACGGTGGCTGCCGCCAGGACGAGGACGGCAAGGCTGGCGGGACGTGGCACTGGCCCGAGCGGGTCGAGGAGAGCTGACGTGGGCCTGGCCGAGCGCGTCCTGGAGGTTTACCGGAGCCGTCGTGGCGGCGCGGAGCTGGCATCCCCGGTCGCCGGCGCGATCGCCCCCCCGTTCGAGGGCCTGACCGGGCATGCGGCCAGTTACGACCCGGAGAAGTATGGCCAGTATCTGGCCACCTCCAACGAGGTCTACTCCGCGGCGGCGTTGCGCGCCCGGCACATGTCGAGCCTCAACCTGCAGGTCTTCAACGGCTCCGGCCCGGAGCGCACCGAGCTCACCAGCGGCCCCGCAGTCGACCTGCTCCGCCGGGTCAACCCGTTCTGGACCCGCCGGCGGCTCGACCGGATGGACGAGCTGGCCATGTGCCTGTGGGGGGAGTCGTTCTGGGCGGTCGAGGGCGCGCTGGAGGGCAACCCGCAGGAAATCTGGTGGTGCAAGCCCACCCAGATGCGCCCCGTCCCCCACCCGAAGTGGTATCTCGAGAAGTTCCTGTACCTGCCGCTCACCGGCGGGCCGACCATCGAGTTCGCCCCGGGCGAGGTGGTGTGGTTCCGCTACCCGAACCCGAACGACGAGTTCCAGTCGCTGTCGCCGCTGACCGCCGCGTTGCGGGCCGCCGACACCGGCTCGGCGATGCTGCAGGCCAACGCCAACCTGTTCCGGCAGGGCCTGATGGCCGGCGGGCTGATCGTCCCCGACCACGACAAGGTCACCTTCTCCAAGCAGCAGCAGTTGGAGCTGGAGGAGATGCTGGAGCGGCGCTGGAGTGGCGTCGACAAGGCGCACCGCTGGAGCGTGCTCCGCTTCGAGGCGCAGCTCCGTGCGCTGAACGTCACCCCCAAGGATGCCCAGTTCGTCGAAGGCCTGGGGCTGATGGCCCGCCAGGTCTGGAATGCGCTGGGGATTCCCGCGCCGCTCATGAACGACCTCGCCTACGCCACGCTCAGCAACATGCGGGAGTTTCGTCAGCAGCTGTGGACCGACGCGCTCCGCCCGGACTCCCAGTTGCGCGCCGACGAGATCGTGCAGCAGTTCCTCCCCATGTTCGCCCGCACCCGCGGTCGCCCAGCGACCGCCGATCATGCCGAGTTCGACTACTCCCAGGTGCCCGAGCTGCAGCAGCTCGCCAGCGAAGGGTGGGACCGGGACCGCCGGGCGATCGAGATCGGCGCGCTCACCATCAACGAGTGGCGGCGCCGCCAGGGCCTCCCCGAGGTCGCGTGGGGTGACGCCTGGTGGGCGCCGGTCAACAAGAGCGCCGTCACCGGCGCGACCAGCAAGCCGCAGGGCGACACCACGCCGACCGGCGGCAACGGCGGGGATGGCGGCAATGGCGGCGGCAACGGCCAGGTCGACCAGCAGGAGGCGGCCAGCATGATGGCCGCCCTCGAGCTGGCGCAGATGGAGCTGCGGCACGGCCCATTCGCCCTCAACGGGCGCAACGGAAAGGGGCACCGATGACCGAACCACGGCGCGCGCTGACCCGCGGGCTGCTGCAGTCGCCCAGCGACGACGAGGCGCTCACGTTCACCGCGAGCACGACCCGGCTGAACCGCTACGGGTTCCGGCTGCGCCACGAGGGCTGGCGGATCGACAACTACAACGCCAACCCGGTGGTCCTGTGGATGCACATCCCGTTCCTCCGCCCGATCGGCCGGGGCCGCGCGTCGCTGCGGGACGGTCGGCTGCTCAACACGATCACCTTCGACCGGGACAACCCGTTCGCCGCCGACGTCGAGCGGCAGTACCGCGCCGGGTTCCTCAACGCCGTGAGCGTGGGAATCGACTTCGTCGACAAGAACGGCGCGCCGCTCACCGGCCGGCTGACCGCGGAGCAGATCGAGAAGGAGGCCTACTACGACCTCGCCGAGGTGTCGTCGGTGCCGGTCCCGGCCGACCCGGGCGCGCTCAAGGCCAGCCGCGTGTCGCTGGCGGCGCTCAGCATGTTCGGGCGAGAACTCCTGGAGGACTTCGGCGACCCCGAGCAGCTTGCCGGCTGGGAGGCGCTGATCGCCGACCCGAAGCTGCCCCCCGCCGGTGCGCCGCTGGCCCCACCCGACTTCCCCGCCCCGCCAGCGCCGGGCATGACCGGTGATCGGCTCGACCGCATGGAGGCGACCGTCAACCGGCTCATGGACCTGCTCGAGCAGACGCTGGGCCGGGCGCTGGAGGTCCCCCGGATCCAGCAGGCGCTGGTGGCGATCCCCTCCCACACCACCGCAGTGGAGGACTCGGAGTGGGACGCCGACGCAGCCGTGTCGGGGATGCCGAACGAGGCCGCCACGCTGCGCTACTGCCACGCCTGGCGTGACGCCGCCGGCGACCAGGACGCCAAGGCCTCCTACAAGTTCCCCCACCACCGCGAGCAGGGCGGCCCCGCCAACCTCGGCGGCTGCCGCAACGGACTGGCGCGCCTGGAGGGCGCCGACATCCCCGAAGCCGACAAGACGGGTGTCAAGGCGCACCTGCAGAACCACCTCGACGCCCAGACCCAGGAGGGCTGGACGCCGGCACCCAACGCTGTGCAGGACTTCCTGGCAGCCATCCGCCTCTGAGCGGGAAAGGAGCACGGCACATGACCGTCACGCTCGACGCGCTGGCCCTGGACATCCGCCAGCGCCTGGACGGCATCAGCGAAGACCTGTCGGCGCGCACCAGCGATGTGGCGCTCACCGGGATCGTCCGCGGCATCATCGAGAGCCTCGGCGACGACCCCGAGTTCCAGCGCAAGATGCGGTTCGGCGCCGGCGCCGACGATGGCAAGCTGGTCGGCACCAAGTACCGCCGCTGGGGCCTGTCCGTTGCCGACATCGAGTTCCTCCACGAGCTCCAGACCTCGTTGAAGGGGCAGAAGAAGGTCAACGCCGTCGGCATCTACGAAGGCCCCTCGGAGACCCTGAACAGCACGTTCGGCCAGGTCACCGACGCCTACTACCTCCCGGAGGCGCAGGTCCGCGAGCTGGACCGCAAGGCGATCGACGACATGTTCCCTCGCCTCCCGCTGACCATGTTCCACGGCCCCGACCGGGCGCTTGCCCGTCGTGGCGCGTGGGAGCAGACCACCGCCTACCAGCAGGCCATGGTCGCCCTGGCCGACACCGGCGCGATGGACACCGCCGAATCCGGGTTCGGGCAGCAGCTGATCGGCGCGCAGTACGTCGGCACCCTGTGGGATGCGGCCCGCCGCGACTCCCGCGTCTTCGGCCTGATCGAGTCGTTCGAGATGACCGACCCGACCGCGTTCCTCCCGGTCGAGGTCGACATCCCCGAAATGCTGTTCGTGCCGGAGTCGACCACTTACGACAACACCACCGGCCTGCCCACCGCCGGTGCCTACGCCACCGTCAAGACCGGCTCCAACCGGGTGCAGGTCAACGCCAAGAAATTCCTCATCCACCAAGTCTGGTCCGGGGAGATCGACGAGGATTCGATCATCCCGTTCGTGCCGTTCCTGCGCCGCCAGGCGGCCACGTCGATCGCGCACTACAGCGACAGCCTCGTGCTGAACGGCGATGACACTGCCTCGGCGACCGGCAACATCAACAGCGACGACCAGACCCCAGGCGCCACCAAGCACTACCTCGCCTTCGACGGGATCCGCCACGCCTACATCGTCGACAACACCGCCAACGCCGTGGACGGCGCGGCCGGCTACCCGACCCTGGTCAAGCTGCACACGCTGCGTGGGCTGATGCTGGACCGCCCGCGGCTGGTCGACTGGGGCCACCCCGCCGACCCCAACGACCTGGTGTACGTGAGCGACCCGGAGACCGCCGACCGGATCGCCCTCATCGACGAGGTCCTCACCGTCGACAAGTACGGCCCCCAGGCGACCGTGCTCACCGGCGAGATCGCCAAGATCGCCCGCTACCCGCTGGTCGGGGCGATGGCGATGAACCTGACCGCTGCGGACGGCAAGAGCGACGCGGCCACCCCCGCCAACAACATCAAGGGTGGCTGCCTGGCATTCAACCGTCGCGGCTTCAAGACGGGCTGGCGCCGTCGGGTGATGGTGGAGACGGAGCGGCTCCCAGCGACCGACCAGACCCGCCTGGTCTACTCGCTGCGGCTGGGCTTCGGCCGGTTCTCGCCGACCGGTGCGGCCTCGGCGATCGAGGCGGTCGCGGCGCTCTACAACCTGCTCGTCACCTGATGAGCACGGTCGCTGGCGGGCTCGACCTCGACGCGCTGCACCTTGCAGCCGGTGCGCACGGGCGCCGCGCGGACGGGACCAGCCTGCTCGAGGCGGCCGCCTGGTGGGCCGGGGAGGCGCATTCGGACACGCCCGCATGCGTCTCCCCGGTGCTGGCCACCCTTGGTCGCAGTTGGGCGGCCGCGTTGAACGACGGACCCCGGCAGCGGCTCAAGCCGCTCATCCCGAAGCTGGCGACCAGCGCCGACGACGGGCGCGACCGGTGGCGGGCGCTGCAACTTGCCGACTGGCTGGTCCGCAGCGCCACGCCAGCGCTGCTGCGCTGCGCCAGCCTAGCCGGCCACGCCACCCCACTTGAGCGGGCCGCGCCGATCAGCGACTGGGAGTCGGCGCTTGCAGTCCAGCCGACCGTGGAGGCGGCCGGATATGCCGCGCGGAGCGGGCTGGAAGCCGCGTGGGCAACATCGAAGACGGCCAGCCAGGCGGTCGAGGCGTCCACCTGGGCGACCCATGCCGCTGGCGTGTTCTCCGCACGGGATGGGTGTCTGCTCGAGCTGGACCGCGCCGACGGGCTCACGCTGACCGGCGCGCTGGTCGCTGCGCTGCGGGCCAGCCAGCGGCAGCAGGCCGACGGTGGAGCGTTGGAGCGGGTCTGCTCGATCGGCGCCGCGATGGCGGTCCGCCAGGCGGTCGAATGCGTGAGCGCCACCGCGCTGACCGCCGCGCTCCGCGCACCATCCGACAGCGCGTGGGCGGTGCTGCGGCCCACCGTCCGCTACCTCCAGGACGCCATGTTTGGCCTGTTCGGACAGCTGTGCGAGGAGACAGGAGACCAGGATGAGTGAGCTGCTTGAGGGTGAGGTCATCGTCCGGCGTGAGGCGGACGGGCGGGTGGTGGTCGAGCAGGCCCCGCCGATAGCGCGGATGAGCCTGGCGCTGCTGGCCAGTGCCGACCAGGTCACCATACGGGTCTCCGGCGACCGGCTGGTCCTCGGCGGCCAGGTCGTCTACCGCGTGACCGGCTGGGACCAGCAGTCCCACGCGCTGCTGCTCGAGCGGGTGCCCGGTCTCACCAACGCCGAGGCGGCGGCCGAGGCTTGGCCGGCCGGGTTCGGCACGAAAGGAGCATGACCGATGCCAAGAGAGAAGATCGCCACCTGGCCGAGCGATCGGGCCAGCCGGGTGACCGTGCGCGCCAGCGAATCCCTGACTGCCGACCGGGTGCTCACCGTCGCCGAGATCGAGCAGTTCCAGATGTTCGTGTTCGCGCCGACCGCGGCCCGCAACCTCGACCTGCCAGCCGAGGCGGCCAGCGCCGGCGCGTACCTGTTCATCTACAACGCCTCCGGCGGCGCGTTCTCGCTCACGGTCCGCAACCCAGCCGCCGCCACCATCGCCACCGTCGCGCAGAACAAGGCGGCGATCCTCTTTTGCGACGGCGCCGCCTGGCGTGCCCTGGTGGGAGCCTGACATGCCCCGCTACGAGGTCCTCAAGGACTATCGCAGCGGCGGTCACGGTCCGTGGGAGAAGGGCAGCAAGATCGAGCTCGACGCCGACGACGCCGAATGGGTCAACCGCGACTCCTCCGACACCCTCAAGCAGATCCCCGGGCTGGGCGAGGAGGCCAAGACCGGCACCCAGCCGGCGGGGGAGGAGACGGCGGGGGAGCGATCAGCAGGCAGCCAGGGCGCCATGACCACCGCCGACCACCCCGGCATCACCCGTCCCAGCAGCAGCAGCCGCTCGAGCAACCGTCGGCGGGGCTGACCCGGGGAGGGCGGGCGGGCGCCCCATCCCAACCCCAAGGGGGAGCGCCCACACACCGCCCAGCAACCGCATTATCGCAGGCCAACCGGCCCCCGTTCCCGTTCCATCCACATCCCAGAAGGGAGCAGCATCATGCGAACCAAGCGCACGCTCGTCATCGCCGCGACCCTCGCCGCGCTGTTCGGCGCAGCCACCGTCGCCCACGCGGACTCGCCCCCGCCGACCAACGGCGGCAACGGCGCCGGCCAGTCTGGGCAGTGCACCGGCAACCCGGCCGACCGGCCGGAGGTGTGCCCGGCGACCAAGTAGCAGTTCCCTGACCCCACGGTGGCCCGCTCAGCGGCCGCCCACCTGACCATGCCACCCGAAGGAGGCATCTTGAAGCGCATCCTGCTCGTCCTGGCCACGCTCGTCGGAGCGCTGACGCTGGCTGTGCCGGTCGCCCATGCCGGTGAGCCCCACTTCATCGACTCGGCATTCTCCGTGGCCCGCTCCGGCGACACGCTCACCGTCGGCGGCAAGGAAGCCGGCCTCGGCGACGAGGAGCAGATCGTCGTCACCGTGTCCGCCGACGCCGCCTGCCTCAACCCGGGGGAGAACTTCCCGCAGGCCGCCAACAAGCAGACATTCTCAACCACCATCACGGTGCCCGTGCAGAACGGCAAGGCCGACTACCAGGTCACCCTGACCTTCGCCGTCCAGCCCAGGTGCAACCCGCCCATGTCGCTGGTGATCGGCAACGTGACCGTGTTCGACAGCACCAACAGCCTCACGTTCACGTTCCCCGGCACGTTCTGAGCTGTCGCAGGGCGGGCGGCGGGCCGTGGCCGTGGTCCGCTGGGCGGGCGCTCAACCCTGCCCCCACAGGGGAGCGCCCGCCACCCAGCGTCAGCGCCCAGCATGGCAGGCCAGCAGGCCGCCGTGACCTTCCCGTGATCATCTCGTGAGCAGTCCGAAAGGAATCGACCGTGGCCGACGTCTACCCCTATCTGGCGCCCGGCGACCCGGTCACCCTCGACCTGGTCACCGGTGCCAGCGGCATCACCGGCAAAGTCGTCGCGGTCGACCTGACCGACGACGGCAGCCTGCGCTGCTTGTCGATCATCGACGACCCGGGCCGCTCGGACCCGCTGCGCATCCGCGGCGATCTCGTCGCTCTCTGGCGGCGGGGCGAGCCGGTGCGTCGGACTGTCCCACAGGGCATCGCTGTGCCTGCTGGCAACCTGGAGCAGATCCGCGCGGCGCTGCCCGGCCAGCCCAACGGCATGCAGGGGGGCCGCCAGTGAGCGCGATCCTCACCGACGTCTGCGTCAACGCGATGCTGGACTCGGCGGTCGCGGGCGCGCCCGGCACGGCGCTGTTCCTCGGCCTGCACACCGCCCTCGGCGCCGCCGGTGCCGAGGTGACCGGCGGCAGCCCGGCGTATGCGCGGAAGGCGATCACCTGGAACGCGGCCGCGTCCCGGGCCAAGGACATCGCCGCGGCGCAGACCTTCGACGTGCCGGCAGCCACGATCCGTGCTGTGCAGCTCTGGTCGGCGTCCACCGCCGGCACCAGCCGGGCGTGGCTGCCGGCAGGGAGCACGGCACGCCGCGCGTTCTCGGTCATCGCCGGGGACCTGGCCGGCAACACGATCCAATCCCCAGCGCACGGCCTGTCCGCGGGCCAGTCGGTGGTGTTCTGGGCCACCATCGGCGCGGCCCTCCCGACTGGCCTGGCGGAGGACACCGAGTACTTCGTCATCGCGGCCGGGCTGACCGCCGACGTGTTCGAGGTGTCGACCACCCTCGGCGGCTCCGCGGTGGACATCACCGCGATCGGGGATGGGGACGTGCAGAAGTTCACCCCAGAGGTGTTCGCCGCGCAGGGCACCTACCAGGTGAGCTCGTTCCCGATCAGCCTGCCAGCCGGATAAGAAGCGGCCCCGGCGGGCGACGCCGGTTGAGACCGCCGCCCACCAGGACCACCAGGGAGCCTACGGGGTGACGATGGCGGGGACCAGCTCATGCTGGGTGGTCCCGGTGGGGCAGTTCCCCTGGCTCTTGTCGAGCGCGTAGATCGTCTTGTACGGCTGCGGCTGGTTGGCGGTGCACACGTAGAACGTGTGGGACGGGTCGGGGCTGGAGGGGGTCGCGTCGGGGATGTCGGCCAGGGCCGTCCCACCGAGGGCAAGGACCGCCCCGACCAGCACGCCCAGCAGGGGGCCGCGCAGCTTCCGCACGTCAGTGTCCTTTCGTTGGGGTTCCTTGCGCTCACGTCGTACCCCGGGAGGGGTTGGGTATGCCGCTGTCGCTTGACACGATCCAGGTGCAGCCGTCCAATTCGAGCAGCTTCACCGGGGCGTCGGGTAGCGCGACCCTGCCCAATGGCACTGCTGCCGGGTCGACGGTGCTGATCGTCGTCTCCACGAATTCGGTGCTGATGAGCTCGCCCGGGTTCACCGACGATTCCGGGTCGCAGAGCGGCAACTCGCGGGTGTTCATCCTCCGCAAGTCGAACGTGGGCGCCGGGGAGACCTCGTGGACGCTGACCGCCAGCGCTGGCACGTTCAGCCGCTGGACCGTCTATGAGCTGGCCGGCCTGGACCCTGTCGCTCCGGTCGATGTGAAGAAGACCTCCACCACCGCCACCACGTCTGGGACCAGCGCGTCGACGGGGACGCTGCCCCGCTCCACCGCCTACGACGGGCTGGTGGTGGCCGCCCATGCCAGCTACAACTCGGTCTCGACGACCCCGACGACCTTCTCGGCCGACACCAACGGGTTCACGGAGGTGGATGAGGGGTCGGCCGACGATGGGGTGAGCAAGGCGGTCGACCTGTCGGTGTCGATGAAGACCACCGAGGTGCTGGACACGTTCGAGTGTGCCGCGACCGCCTCGGCCACGTTGACGGGGACCAGCTCGGCCAGCGCGACGATCGTGTGCTACGCCGCGGAGGGTGCCAAGCGTGAGCCGAACGTCGCGCACTTCTGGGGGTTCTTCCCAGGTGTGTCGTCGACACCGGCGGGCCTTAGCGTCGGCAACGCCGGCAGCCGCTATTTCGAGACGGTGGTCGGTGTCCCGGCGATCACCGCTGACGGGTTGCAGCTGACCGGGGCGGCGTCGGCGCAGAGTGTGGCGGCCGCGTCGATCACCACCGCGTTGCAGGCCGCGAAGGCGCATGTGACCCGGATCCGGTTCCGGCTCGATTCGCTGTCGGGGGACCTGGAGCTAGCCACGCTGACCGACAGCGGCGGCGCCAGCACCGTCGTCCGCTACGTGAGCGCGAGCCAGAAGATCGGGGTGAAGGTCGGGACCGGCACCGAGGTCCTCTCCGACGCCACCGTGACGACCGGGGTGTTCTACAACCTTGATGTGCGGGCGATGGGGACCACGACCGCACGCACGGTCGACTGGCAGCTGGACTATGGGGCCGGCCCGGTCGTCCAGACCCAGGCGACCTTCACCGCCGGGGCGGTCCTCGGGTCGCTGGTCCCGGTGCTTGGCTGGTCGGCCGCGCAGACGGGGACGGTCACCTTCGCGTACGCGCTGTTCTCGATCATCGCGGGGCACTACCCGCTCGGCGACTGGACGATGGTGCTGCTGAAGCCGGATCCGGCCGGCACCCTCACCCTCTCGGGGACGGCCGCGAACTTCGCGTTGATGGCCAGCAACGCTACGGGGGGTGCGTGGAACGCGACCACCGCCCGCGACTCGATCGACGAGGTCCCCCCGACGGTCGGCGCGTCCGCTGACGGGTTCTGCCAGGTCACCGCCGCCGCCTCCGACTACGTTGAGATCCCGATGGAGACCTGGCAGGCCGCCCCCACCGGCAATATCCGGGCGGTGCGGATGTGCGCGTGCGGGTGGGCGGCCTCGGCGACCGCCGCGACGATCGGGTTCCGCGGGTGGGAGGGGTCGGCTGAGACGATCCTGCTCGCCACCGTGGACACCAACTTCGACAACACGTCCACCCCCGGGTGGGTGTGCCAGATGTACCGGCCCGCGAACGGGTGGACACAGGCAAAGCTGGATGCGCTTGCGTTCCGGGTCGGGTTCTCCGACGACGCCACCCCCGACATCGGCATCCACGCGATCTACGCGGAGGTCGCCGTGCAGACCACCGCCACCCAAGCCATGTTCGGGACAAGCGGGGATGTGACGGTGAGCGCGTCCTATGACGCGGTGACCGGTGGGGTCAGCGGCCTGGCCACCGCCACCCCGGCGGAGCGGGGCGTCACGCTGCATTACGAGGTGAACGCCAGCCCGACGGATGTGGCCGTGGGCGCCGCCTCGTCCGACACGCAGGTGGTCGACGCGCCGGACCATCCGACCGTCAACTACGTGGCGATCTACCCCGACCCCGAACCGACCCCCTCGAGCTGAGCGATGCCGCCCACTGTCGTGGCCGTCGGCGTGGTCGACTCGGCCACCCCATGGGTTCCGGGCCTGCCAGCCGGGTGGGCGCAAGACGATGTTCTGCTGATCGTCGGGGAGAACACCGGCGGGGAGCCGGCGCAGGCGGCGACCGGGTACGCCCACGTCACCGGCAGCCCCGTCGTTGAGGGTGTCAACACGCAGCTCAACGTGCTGTGGAAACGCGCAACAGCATCGGAGTCCGCCCCGACCGTCACCGGTCCGAGCAACCACGCCGTCACCCGCATGATCGCCATCCGTGGCTGCCCGCTCTCAGGGAACCCGTGGAACGTGGTCGCCGCGGCGGTCGAGGCGACCTCGGACACGTCGGCGACCTGGCCGGGGGTGACGACCACCAGCGACGACTGCCTGATCCTGGAGATCATCGCCACCGGCGCGGACATCGCCACCGCACAGCTGGGTGCGCTCACCAACGCGAACTACTCGAACATCGTGGAGCAGATGGACAACTGGGTCACCACCGGCGCTGGTGGTGGGATCGGTCTGGTCTCGGCGACCAAGGCGACCAAGGGCGCGACCGGCCAGAGTACGGCCACGATCACCACCGCGAGCAGCAAGGCGCTGATGACCCTGGCGTTCCCGCCCGGCCCACCACCACCCGCAGGGCGGTTCGGGCGCTACCACCCCCAGCAGCTCGGCTCCCAACCGTGGCGATAGGAGGCCGGGATGGTGGCGCTGCCGTACCTGTCGATGACCCTGCCGTGTGATGTCTGTGCTGGAAACGTACCGGTTCGTTCGACGTATGTGTGCTCGGCGTGTGGCGCGACCGTTCACCAGCGTTGTGGTCGGATGGTGGAGATCACCCCGGCGAGTGCTCATTTTCTGTGTGCTGCATGCCTGGAGGGATGGAGGGCCCGCCGTGGATTTGCCGTTCGACCTGCCTGATGGGTCCGCCCTGATCGAGTTGTCCCCCGATGTGTTCCCGCGGCTGGACGGCCATGAGCTGGTGGCGAGCTGGCATGTCGGCGGCCCCGACTACATGCTGCCTCCCGACCTGAGCGTCGCTGGTCTCCTCGGCGACGTGGACGCGGTGACGGTCACCGTGCATCAGCGGTACGAGACCGGACGGCTGGTCCCCAACACCTACGAGATCGGCGTGTGGAGGCGGGTGGCTGATGGCGGCTGAGCTCGGCAACGTCTACACCATCCGGCAGACCGCCACGATCTTGACCGCGATCACGATCATCCAGGCGGTGGCGTCCGCGACCAAGCCGCTGGTCATGATTCGCGGGTGGGTGACCGAGTCCGCGTCGCCGACCGCCGCGCAGGCCGGCATCGAGATCGTCCGCAAGAGCGCCGCCGGGACCACCACCGCGATCACTCCCGTCCCGGTGCGCCCGTCGCAGGGCACCGTCAGCGCGACCGCGGGGCACAACGCCACCGCGGAGGGGACCGTCACTGACGTGCACGACGGGGAGGGCATGAACGTGGTCAACGGGTGGCTGTGGCTGCCAACCCCCGACGAGCAGATCGTCGTCCCGGCCTCCGGGATTCTTGGGAGCCGGTTCGCTGCGGCGCCGGCCACGCAGACGTGGCGGTATGGCTGGACGTTCGTGGAGATCGGCTAGCCCAGGGGGAGGCTAGCCCATGCCCGTCCGCGGCTACTACGGCAAGCTCCGCAAGCGGTATCAGGCCGAAGCTACCGCTGTCCGGAATCAGCGTCGCATGCGGGCGCTGGACCCGGGCATTCTCCCGGTCCCCCTGCAGGTCGCGGGGTTGCGGCTGTGGCTGGCCGCCGACCTGATCAGTGGCCTGTCCGGCGGTGCCGCCGTGGCGACTTGGGCGGATGCGAGCGGCCGCGCAAACGACGCGACGCAGGGGACCGGCGCCAACCAGCCCACCTACCAGACCGCCGTCATCAATGGCCTGCCGGTCGTCCGGTTCGACGGCAGCAACGACTGCCTGCTCCTAGCCACCAGCGACCTGCTCGCCGCGACCAACGCGATCGGTGCGATCAGCTTTTTCGCGGTCGCCAAGCTGAGCGCGACCGCCGCGACCACCAACGACTACCTGTCGATCTCCACCGGCACCGCCGCCAACTCGGCCCGCCTCAAGGCGGGGCAGCGCGCCCCCGCCGGGTCGGGGGTGTGGGGGATGACCGCCCGCCGCCTCGACGCCGACGCGGCCGCCAACATCGAAGATGCAAACGACGACACCGCCTGGCATGTCCATTCGGCGATCATGGACTACGTCAACGGCGACGGGTTCCTCAACCTCGACGGGACGCAGATCGGGTCGAACCTGGCGCTGACCAGCTCGGGGACGACGTCGGCGACCAACGCGCTCGCCGCTGCGGTCGGTGGCCGCGCGGATGGGCTCGGGGAGTTCTGGGCTGGCGACATCGCCGAGCTGATCATGTACGTCGGCGCTGCCAAGATCGCCGACGCGGACCGGGACCTGGTCACCAACTACCTGCTCACCAAGTACGCCATCACCGGTGGTGGTCAGGCCAGCTCCGGCGCGGCATCCGGCGAGCAGCGCACCGCCGGCACCAGTGTGGGCGTCAAGGGCGCCGCCGGCGCCACGGCCAGCGCGCAGCGGGTGTCGGGGCTGTCGACCGGCAGCAAGGGCGCCGGCGGCGCCACGCAAGGGCAGGCCCGGACCGCAGGGCTGGTCGCGGGCCGCAAGCAAGCCGCCGGGGCGACGGTCGGGGAGCAGCGCACCACCGGGCTCGCGGTCCGTGGCGCGCCGTTCGCCACCGGAGCGACCAGTGGCCAGCAACGCGTCACCGGCCAGAGCGCCGGGACCAAAGGCGCCGCTGGCGCGCAGAGCGGCCAGCAGCGCACCGCCGGGCTGGTCGCGGTCCGCAAGCAGGCCCTGGCAGGCACCAGCGGCGCCCAGCGCAGCGTCGGTACAGCGTCGGCGCGCAAGCAGGCGCTCGGCGCGACCGTCGGGGAGCAGCGCACCACCGGGCTGGCCACGACCGCCCCACCGCCACCGTCGGCCGGGACGGTCGGGCAGCAGCGGGTCACCGGCCTGTCGACGGGCCGCAAGGGCGCCATCAGCACCCAGAGCGGCCAGCAGCGCACGACCGGCGCGACCGCGGGGATCCACCGCGCCGTCGGTGCCACCAGCGGCCAGCAGAGGATAGGCGCCACCACCGCCGGGGCGAAGGGCGGCCGGGGTGCGACGGTCGGGCAGCAGCGGACCGCAGGCACAGCAGGAATGGGGCTGCCGGTCGTCCCCGGCCACGGCACCATCACGCTCGGCCCGCCCGCCGGCGCCGGCGGTGTCGCCCTCCAGCCGGCCAGCGGCAGCGTCGCGTTGGAGCCTGCCAGCGGAAAGGTGACCATCGGATGAGCGCCCCCACCAACCTGTCCTACGACATCGGCGACGCCGTCCCGCTCGTCTACACCATCAGCCAGGCCGCCACGGTCGTGCTCACGGTCACCGATCCTGACGGGGTCACGTCCACTCCGGGCACCACACAGGGTGTCGGCCCGCCGGCAACCCCAGGCGGCCCGGCGACGGTGACCTACACGGCCAACGTGCCCGCGACTAAGGCGGGCCCCTGGCGTGCCACGTTCGTGGCCACCGGCACGGTCACCGACACCGAAGAACAGATCTTCATCGTCCGCCGGCCGGTCGCCGCCGACATCTACTGCACCATCGGCCAGATCCTCGAACAGGCCGGCGCCGACGCCGACAACCTGCCCGAGCCGCTGCTGCGCCGCGCCGTCCAGGCCACCTCCCGCGCGATCGACCGGGCCACCGGCCGCCGCTTCTGGCCCGACCTCACCCCAACCATCCGCCTGTACCGGCCCCGCAGCCACACCAGCGTGATCACCCACGACATCGCCACCACGACCGGGCTGGCCGTGGCGACCGACGAGGCCGGGAACGGCACCTACTCGACCATCTGGGCGCCCAGCGACTACCAGCTGGAACCGTTGGACGCGGCAGCGGACGGGGAACCGTGGTGGCTGATCCGCGCGGTCGGCGACCGCCGGTTCCCCGTCCGGGACCGGCGGCGTGCCACGTTGCAGGTGACCGCCCGGTTCGGCTGGCTGACCATCCCCGACGACGTCAACCAGGCCGCCATCTTGAAGGCCACCAAGCTGTTCAAACGGCGAGAGTCGCCGGATGGGTTCGCCTCGGGGATGGGCGAGTACGGCCCGGTCCGCATCAGCCGCTACGAAGACCCGGACGCCTGGCTGCTGCTCGGCAACGTCATGCGCTACTCGACCCCGGAGACCTAGAGATGACCCTGCGGCAGCTCAAAATCACCGCTCCCACTGGCTTCGGCCGGCCCGCCACAGTCGAGCTCGATGGCGAGCCCATTGGGCAGGACCTGCGTGGCGTCGACCTGCGCATCGACGCGGACGAGATCGTCACGGCGACGCTCCACCTACTCCATGTGGCCAGCGAGTTCAACGGTCAGGCCGCCGTGACGCTGCCGGAGGAGACCCAGGCGCTCCTCAAGCGGTTGGGCTGGACCCCACCGGCCGAGGACGGCGGCTGAGGTGCCCCCCCCGCCATCCCTCGAGGCGATCCTCGGGGCGATCGAGACACGCCTGGACACCATCCAGGGCCTGTCGGTCGGTGACATGGTGCCCGCCGCGATCAACCCGCCCCAGGCGGTGGTCGGCGTGCCCGAGATCGGCGACTACCACACCGGGGTGGCGGCGCTTCGGACGGTCCTGCGGCCCACCATCACCGTGCTGGTCTCCTCCGCGATGACCGCGCTCGGCCAGCATCAGCTGGCCCGCTACGCCGACCTGGCCGGCCCCCAGTCGATCCCCGCGCTGATCCTGGCTGATCGCACGCTCGGTGGGGTGGTCAGCGACTGCCTGGTCCGCAGCTTCCGCCCGCTCGGCCTCCAGGATGTCGGCATCGTCGGCTACTTCGGCGGCGTGTTCACCCTCAGCCTCAACCCCTGATCTGGCGCTGCCGGGCCCGGTCGCCCACCTCCGGGATGGTGCGACACGCACCGGCCATCAGCCCGGGTCGCCCGCGGGCCTCCCGGCAGCAGGCGAAGCCTACCAGCCATACCACCTGAAAGGAGCAGCATGGCTGCTTTGGTTACCAACGTTGCGCCGCTGAGCGGGCTCGCGCTGTCCACGCTGCTGGCCGCGGCCAGCACACCCGCCAACGGCGACGACTACGAGACCGGCCCGGGCCTGTTCCTGCTCGTGCAGAACGGCGGCGGCTCACCGATCACGGTCACGCTGGTCACCCCCGAGCTGGTCGACGGGGACCTGACCGTCGCCGACCGCACCTCCGTGTCCATCCCGGCGACCGCTGGCCTGGCGATGATCCCGCTCACCCAGCGGTACCGCGACCCGGCCACCGGCCGCGGCACCGTGACCTTCTCCTCGACGACCAGCGTCAAGGCGATCGTCGTGCGGACGCTGATCTGAGATGGGCGTCCGCATGCGCCACCCCGACCTCGAGCAGGAGATCGAGGTCGCCCCGTCGGCGGTGCCACATCATCAGCGGGTCGGCTGGGTGGAGATCGAAGGGCAGACCGAGCAGGGCGAGCGGTGGCCTGCGGAGCTGCAACGGTTCGAGGGGCAGCAGCAGATCCGCATGCGCCACCCCGACCTGGAGGGCACCCAGATCACCGTCGCCGCCTCAGCGGCCCCCATGCACCTGGAGCGCGGCTGGTACGTCGTCCCCGACGAAAACGCGCCGCCGGCGGCCCCACGTGAGCCGGAGGCGGGCGCAGACGACCAGCCGCACACTCCGGCACCCCCCGCTCGGGAGAAGCCCTCCAGTCGCCGCCGTGCCAGCAGCAGCAGCCAGTCCAGCAAGGAGGAGTAGATGCCCGCCACTCCAATGACCGCGTCGGCCCGATACTCACCGATCGGGATCACCAAGGTCTACTTCTGCTCGGCGATCGCCAACAAGTCCGCCCCCACCCGCGCGGAGCTCAACGCCGGCACCGAGCTGAGCGGCGAGATCTCCGACATTGGCGGCTGGGAGCCGACCAGCGACTCGATCGACACCCCCGACCTGGCCAACCGGTTCGTCGGCAGCGTGCCCGGCCGGATCAAGGCCGACGAGTCCTCCCTCACCTTCTACCGCTCCTCCAACTCGGTCGACGTGCGCGGCCTGCTCCCCCGCGACACGGTCGGCTTCATCGTGTTCCTCGACGAGGGCGACGTCGCCGCCCGGAAAATGGACGTGTTCCCGGTCACGGTCGCCTCCGCGCCGAAGGACCGCAGCATGGAAGAGGCGGGCCGGATCGTCGTCAACTTCAAGATCTCCAGCACCCCGGCCGAGAACGTCACCATCCCCGCCTAGCTCTGATGGCGACAGTTCGGGTCAACCGCAACCTGGAGGCCGAGCTGACCGGCCACCTCGGGGAGGGTGGGCCGCTGGAGCGGGCGCTTGGCGACTTCGCCGACGAGATCGCCATCGAAGGGCAGTGGATCGCACGCCGCGAGTTCTACCGCACCGGCGCCTACATGGACTCCATCGAGGCCGAGAGCGGCATGAACGAGCATGGTGAGCTGGTTGGCCGGGTGTATGCGACCGATTTCAAGGCGCACTGGGCCGAGTTCGGCACCCAACACATGGCCGCCCGTCACATCCTGGCCCGGGCCGCGCAGCGGGTCGGCTTCCGGGTCCTCGTCGAGGGGACGCTTGGCACGTTCGGCCCGCCGACGCTGCTTGCGGTCAAGGCGATCGGTAGGCGGCGCCGCCGGCAGATCGGCGGCCGCCGGCAACGCGCGATCAGCGGGTCAACCGGGCGCCGCGCGATCACAGGAAGGTAGAAGCGATGGCCACGCTGGATCTCAACGCACGACGGGCCGCCCGCAGCGAAGCCGAGAACACCCCACATGAGCTGACGCTCGGCCACGACAAGGACGGCAACCCGCTGGTGTTCAAACTCAAGCCGCGGATGCCGGTCGAGTACATGGATCTGCTCCAGGCGGACCGGGGCGGCGCGGCGTTGCAGCTGCTGCTGGTCGACCCGGACCAGTGGGAGTTGCTCCGCGGGGCAGAACCCGACGTCGGCGAGCTGGAGGCGATCACCCGGCTGTACACGATGAGCTCGGGGGAATCCGCTGGCTCGCCGAGGTTCTCGACCAACGGTGGGCCGAACTCGAATGCGCCTTCCAGGCCTACTACCGACTCGATCTTGCCGGTGTCTGCTGGGGAGCGGGCGCTGTTGGCGTCCGACGGATCTTCACCCTGATCCGTGGTCTGCCGCTGGACCTTGAGTTAGCGGGCTACCAGCAGCGCCACCCAGATCGCCGCGGCCACCCCCAGCACGATCGGTATGGCCATCAGTATCAGCGCGCACCCTGACCCGCGCACAGCCCACGTCGCCGACCGTTCCGCCTTGTGTGCCTGTCGTTCCACCTCGGCCAGGTGCTCGTCGCGGCTCTTGCCGTCTGCCATCTGATCCCCCTTCCCTCGTCCGCAGTATGACCCGTCCGCGTCGGCTGTGACGCTGGGGTCATTCGACCATGATCGGGAGTCCCTTTGGCTGTTAGCGCCGGCGACGCCTACCTGGACATTCACCCGCAGCTGGCGACCGGCTTCGGGCCGAAGCTGGCCCAGCAGGTCCAGCGTCCGGCCACCCACGCCGGCGAGCAGGCCGGCCACCATTTCGGCCGGACGTTCGTGTCCGGGTTGAAGACCGCCGGCATCGCCATCGGCGCTGGCGTCGCCACGATCGGTGTGCTCGCCGGCCGCGGGATCCTCAAGTCGACTGCGGCCGCCTCGGACCTGAACGAGACTGTGTCGAAGACCAACGTGATCTTCGGCAAGAGCAGCCCGGTGATCCAGCGGTGGGCGCGTGGCACGACCACCTCGATGGGGCTGACCCGCAACCAGGCGCTGACCAACGCGGCCGCGTTCGGGGACATGTTCCGCCAGCTCGGCATCGGCCTGCCGACCACCACCAAGATGTCGCAGAAGCTGGTCGGGCTGGCCAGCGACCTCGCGTCGTTCTCGAACGCGGACATCACCCAGGTCCTCGACGCCCAGCAAAGCGCATTCCGCGGCGAATACGACGCTTTGCAGCGGTTCATTCCGAACATCAACGCGGCGCGGGTGGAGCAGGAGGCGCTGCGGGAGACGCATAAGAAGAGTGCGAAGGACCTGACCGCCGCCGAAAAAGCGCAGGCCACGTACTCGATCATGCTCCGCGACACGACCCGAGCCCAAGGCGACTTCTCGAGGACGAGCCAGGGACAGGCCAACCAGCAGCGCATCCTCACCGCGCAGTGGGGCGGCCTGAAAACCGTCATCGGCCAAGGATTCCTCCCCGCACAATTGGCCGTGACCAGGGCGCTGACGAGCAAGCTCATGCCCGCCCTGACCGCCCTGGCCGGCAACCTCGCACCCCGAGTCGGCGGGGGGGTCACCCGCATCGCCCGCTCGTTCGCCGACGCGATCCCCACCTCGAAAGAGCTGGGCCTGGGCCTCAAGGCGCTCGACGCGGCATTCTCCGGCGAGGGGATCACCACCGGCTCTGACTCGTTCGTCGGCAAGATGGAGCGGCTCGGCGTGTTCGGCCGCAAGGTGGTCGACTGGGCTGTCGACTTCCGAATCCACCTGAGCGGCCTGGGCAAGGAGGCCAGCAAGGCAGGGCCGGCGCTGGCAGCGCTCGGCGGCGGCGGCGGGGTGTTCACCAGCTCGCTGGCCATCCTCGCGCCGATCCTGGACGTGGTCGCCCGCAACATCCACAACCTGATCCCATGGCTGCCCGCCATCCTCGCCGGGTTCCTAGCCATGAAAGCGGTCCGCGAGGTGACCGCCCCCATCCGGGATCTGGGGCAAGTGGTCGCCAACATCTCGTCCCCGCTGACCGCCGTGGCGATGCTGGCCAACGCCCGCGGCAGCCGCGCGCTCGCCCTGGCGATGAAAGAGCAGGCGGTCGCCAGCCGTGGCGTGGCGGTCGCGCAGACCGAAAGCAACGTGGCACAGAACGCTGGTGTGCTCGCCTCGGTCCGCGCCCGTGTGGCGGCCATCGCGCAGGGCCTGGCACAGAAGGCGGTCGCGGCAGCCACCAAGGTGTGGGCCGGGGCGCAGTGGCTCCTCAACGCCGCCATGAGCGCCAATCCGCTGGTGCTTGTGGGCCTGCTGATCGCGGGTCTGGTGGCAGGCATCGTCATCGCCTACCAAAAATCGGAAACATTCCGCAAAGTCGTGCAAAGCGTGTGGAGCGGGATCAAGCAGGCGGTCGGTACGGCGGTGAACTTCATCATCGGGCTGCTGCGAGGCTGGCTGGACGTGCAGTTCAACGTCGTCGCCGGGATCCTGCGGGTCATGGGCAAGCTCCCCGGACCGATGGGCGCGCCGTTCCGCAAGGCAGAGGAGGCCGTCCGCTCCGCGAAGAAGACGGTCGACGAGCAGCTCGGCAAGATCCAGGAGCGGGTCAACCGGCTCACCGGCAAAGACATCCCGGTCACCGCCAGCTTGAAGTTGAATTTCTCCCCGACCTACACCCAGCAGGACTGGGTCGCCGACCGTGCCCGCGCCGGCAGGATGGCCGGCGGTGGCAGGCTCCGCGGCCGCGGCGGACCCCGCGCCGACCGGATCCCGCTGTGGGGCAGCAACGGCGAGTTCATGGTCAACGCCAAAGCCACCAACCGCTGGCTGCCAATGCTGCAATGGATCAACGCGCAAGGGCTCGCCGGCGGCGGACCGATCGGCCGGATCGACACCCAGGGCCGCACGGTCAACAAGATCGAAGCGTTCGGGACCGGGGTGCGCCAGCATGCCGCCCTCGCCGCGTTCCTCAAAGCGTTCGGCGGCGGCGCGATCAAGGCGTTCATCCGCAGGACCGACAGCCACCCCTACATTTGGGGTGGGGTCGGCCCCGGCGGGTGGGACTGCTCCGGCATCACCGGCAGCGTGTACGCGCTGATGCGGCACCTCAACCCCTACCGCCGCTACTTCACCACCGCCTCCAACTTCCTCGGCCTCGGCTTCCGACCGGGCGCTGGCGGGTCCTACACGATCGGGGTGAACCGGGCCGGCGGCCACATGGCCGGCAACTACCGCGGCCTAGCGTTCGAGGCCGCCAACACCCGCGCCGGCATCCGGGTCGGCAGTGCCGCCCGCAGCGTCTCGTCGTTCCCAGCGCAATACCACATGGCCCGGGGCGGCCTGATCGGCGGGCTGGCCGACTGGCTGGGCCAGCAGCGTGGCCTCGCCGTCGGCGGGGATCCGGCCAAGCTCCGCATCGAAAGCCTCGACCAGGGCGGGATGCTCCTCCCCGGCCACCTCGGCTACAACGGCACCAGCCGCGCCGAACCAGTCGGCATCGACTACGACGCGCTCGCCGCGGCGATGCGGCGGGCCGGTGTCGGCCAGGTCGGCATCAACATGCGCGAGCTCGCCGACGTGATCGTGAACGCGATGCGGCGGGCCGGTGTCGGCCAGGTCGTCATGGACGGCGCCCGGGTCGACCGGGTCCTGGCCACCGCAGCGACCCGCAACGCAAGGCTTCACTGATGGCGGGCCAATTCTGGCTTGGCCCGCCTGGCGCGCTCGTGCAGATCCGCGCGCCGTCCGCGTTGGACCCGACCCTGATCCGCAAGGGCGGCGCCCACGAGCTCCTCGCCGGCGGCAGCGTCCGCGACACGCTCGGGTATCGGCGGCGGTTCCAGTTTGAGTGGCAGAACCTGCTGACCACCGACGAACTCGCCCAGCTCGAGAACCTCTACCTGCTCGGCGGGCCACTTGTCTTCGTCGACCCCAGCCGGCGGAATCTGCTGACCGCCAACCAGTCGACCGGCACCGACGCGCTCGACACGACCGAGGGGTTCTCCGCGCCGTTCCAGGGGACCGTCACCTCCGACACGACCCAGTTCAAGAGCGGCAGCCGGTCGTTGAAGTGGGACACGGTCACGTCGCTGACGGTGACCAACCGTGGGGTGTATCTGCCGACCACGGCCGGGTCGACACCGGATGCGACCTGGGCGGCGATCCTCCCCTCGACCGTCTACACGTTCTCGTCGTATGTCCGCGCGAACGCGGCGATCACCATGTACGCCGCGATTGACTGGCGGACCGCTGCCGGCGCGGCAACCGGGTCGACGGACTTCGGGAGTGCGGTGGCGGTGTCGACGACGGACTGGTCGACCCGGCTCACCTGCGCGAACAAAACCTCCCCCGCGACGGCCGCCTACGCGGTCCCCTCGGTGCTGGACTCGACCGCCCCTGGAGCGATCCGCCTGGTATTCCACGACGAGCTCCAGCTCGAGCAGACCGCCGCAGCGTCGGCATGGGCGATCGGGACAGGCACCCCCCGGGTGTACTTCGACAGCTTCAGCTCCACGTTGGAGCGGGCGTGGGACGCCGACCCCCGCTGGAACGCAACTGCTGTCCTGGTGGAGGTCTAGCGTATGCAGTCCGCTTCCGGTGCGCTCGCCACCGCGATCCTCGGGCAGGAACGCCGTCCCGTCTGGCGGCTCCGGGTCGACTGGAACCGGTCGGGGAGCTACACCGACCTGGCTGTCAAGGACCTGTCCGCCGACGTGGTCGACTGCACCATCACCCGGGAGCTCTCCACCGACCTCCCCGACGCGGCGAAGCTGTTCGCCGGCAGCGCCGCAGCCAGCGCCACCATCACGCTCGCGCACGGTGATCTGGCCGACCCGTCCAAACACACCGCCTGGTACTACTCACCCGCCAACGCCGCCAGCCCGCTGGCGGCCTATAAGCGGCGTGGCGCCCCCGCGACCCTGGAGGTCGGCTTCGTCGGCTCGAGCGGCCCCGAATACCTCCCCGCGCTGGTCGGGTCAGTCCGCACCCTCGAGGTTTCCTCCGGCGGCAGGACCGCAACATTGCAGCTGGTCGACCGGGCTGAGACGATGCGGCAGCAGGTCACCCTGCCGATGATCGTCGCCGATGGGGAGACCGCTGCGGGTCTGAAAGTCCGGCCGGGACTGCGGACCACGTTCCTGGCCGACTGGATCTTCCGGCAAAGCGGCTACTACTCGTCCCCACCTGCCCGGTCGGGCTGCCGGTTCCTGGCCACCATGCACGGGTCCGCCTGGCCGGAGATCGGCATCGCCTCGCAGCTGTACGGCGTCAACGGCCTCCAGGTCCCCTTCTCGGTCACCCCCGAGTTCCCAAGCTACGACGCCAAGTTCGTCCAGGCGACGATCACCAGCGCGCTGAGCGACCCGAGCCTGCGGTACCTGCTCGGTTCGGGGACCACCATGTCGGCCAACAACGGCGCCGAGCTGCTGTTCGAGGGCTGGTTCAAGCTGCGGAGCACCGCCCAGGACCAGCCGCTGTTCTGGGTGTTCCGTGGCGGGTCGGGCGCGACGTACGCCTCGCTGTACTGGCAGACCGGCAACAACCGGCTGGTGTTCACCACCAACCGCGGGCTCGGCAACGGGGCGGTCATCGGCCCGACGGTCACCCCCGGGACCTCCAGCTGGCATTACATCGCCGTGCAAGCGTCGTTCACCTCCACCGGTGTCGACGTCACCTTCCGCTACGACGGGACCACCACCGGGCCGACGACCATAGCGACCTCATCGGTGACCGGGGCGGAGAGCTGGGACACCATCACCCTCGACCAGGGGATCATCACCGGGTTCGCGACCGGCGGGAACAATCTGTTCGCCGAGGCGGTCCAGCTCACCACCGAGTCGACCATCTCTACATGGAATGATGGGTTCGTCCCAACCGTCGACCTGCATGTCTCCGCAGCGATCGACTCGAAGATCCTGGCGGTCCCCCCCGCCACTGAGGAAGCCTGGTCGCTGCTCCAAACCATCGCTGGTGCGGAGTTCGCCACCACCGGGTTCGACGAGACCGGCCGGCCGTTCTGGTGGCCGCGGGACCGGTGGACGACCCCGCCGTACACCACCAGCCAACGCACCCTGTCATCCACCACCGCGCTCGAGGAGCTTGCAACCGTCGAAGCGGTCGACCAGGTCCGCAACAAGATCGTCATCCGTGCGAGCCAACCGCAGATCCAACCGTCGGGGATCGTGTGGCGGTCCGTGATGGCCCATCCGATCCCGACCAGCGGCCGGACCCTGTATGCACAATTCGACAATCCGGTCGCCAACCTCGACACCTCGGTCGCGCATCAGCTCGCCGGCGGGTCGAGCCGCTATCTGGCGTCCACCGCCCGCGATGGGGTCGGCGGGCAGATCTCCAACCTCGGGTTCACGGTCACTCCGTTTGCGACCAGCGCCCTGATGGCGGTCACTAATCCCAACGGCAGCCAGGTCTACCTGGTCGCCGACGACAACGACGGTGGCACCACCGGCGCGCCCTATCTCATCCTGGAGGGACAGTTCGTCCTGTTCGACCAGTCAGCAGACAACACCCGCCTGCGGGTCGAGGTGTCCGACGCAACCTCGATCAGCGACTACGGTGAGCAGCTGTTCGAGGTCCCCGACAATCCGTTCCGTCAGGACCCCGACCAGATCAACGGGATCGCCGCGGACCTGCTCACCGCGACGAAACAGCCGGGCCCTGCCTACAGCAACGTCACCATCGTCGCCGACCCGCGGCTCCAGCTGGCCGACAGGGTCACCGTGCAGGACCCTGGCGGGCTGGAAGTCGCCGCCGACGCGCACCTGTCACGTATCGAACTCACCCTCAATGAGAATGGGATGCGGCAGACCGTGAACTTGAGGAGTGCCTGATGCCGGAGACGGCCAAACTGTCGGACCTGCCGGTCGGCTCGACGCTGCTGCTGCCCTGCCGGCTCACCGCCCGCGGGACGGGTGGAGTCACCCTAGACGTGCTCGCCCCCGGCGGGGGTGGCGCGACCGTGACAGGGCAGGTCCAGATCGCCCGCCCGTCGGGGACGGTCACCGGCGCGTGGACCAGCGACCCGGCCGACCAGCCGGTGCGGGTGGTCGCCTATGCGCTACAGGTCGGCAATGTGGTCCGCAACCGGGAGACCGGTGAGGTGCTGGTTGTGCAGGCCGTCGGACTCGGCCCGACGGCGGATCGCTGGTCGAGCGCGACGTCGGGGTCACCGTCGTATTCGGCGGACGGGTGGATGGTCATCGGGTCCGCGACGATCCCATGACCCGTCGATGAAGGGCGTCAGCGTGATGACGACCAACCGGCTCGACCGCAACGGCCTGCTCATCAGGGACGGCCTCATCCCGGGTCAGCCTCGGGGCTGGTTGCAGTTCCGCACATGTCGGCGTTGCGAGTGGTTCGGCCACGCCCCGATCCATGTGCGGCTGCTGCAACTGACCCGCTGTAAGCGATGCGGGCTCGCCTTGGCCGTCGACGAACAGGATCCCGTATGAGCCCGCTCGGCCTGCTGCTCCTGTGGGGCCTGCTGTGGATCGGGATCGCGGAGTGCATGGATGAGCGGATGGGCCGCCGATGATCCGCGACTCGCTCCTCACCCTCGACCATCGGGTGGCGCTGCTGGCCGAGTGGATGCGGCGACGGGTCGGGTACCGTGGGGCCGCGCTCGGAGCGTTCGCCACCTTCGACCTCGTCTGGGCATGGTCGCTGATCGACCCGACCGCCGCCCGACCCCTCAAACAGGCCCCCACCTACCATGTCGTCCTCGCGTTGGCACCACTCTGGGTATGGGCGCTGGGGATGGCCGCCATCGGGGTCCTGTTAGGGGTACAGGCGTGGATGGATGATGACCGGCTCGCCTACGCCGCCGCGATCGGGATCAAACTGATCTGGGCGACCGCGACGGTGGCGACATGGCCGGTCGCACACTGGCAGATCCTACGTCCCACCGTGATCTTCCTCACCCTCGCCACCCTCGTCAGCGTGTGCGCGGCGGGCCTGCCGGTCAGAGAGTAGGCGAACGTGCCAGCGTGGCTGCCAGGGATCCTCGTCGCGCTGGTCGGCATCATCCCCGCCTTCCTGGTCTTCCAGCAGGCCGACAGGGCTCGGAAGGACACCGCCAGCAAAGCCACCCGCGACGACGTCCGCGACGCGTTCGACACCGCCCGGAAACTCTACGAGGGCGGGATCGCGGAGGCCGAGCGGCGGATCGAGAACTGCAACCGGCGGGTCACCGCGCTCGAGGGCGACCTCGAAGCCGCCCGGATCCGGGAGCGGAGCCTGCGCCGGTGGGTCGGCCAGCTCGAGGCCGCCCTCCGCGACGCTGGCGTCGCGACCCCCAACGGGGAACCGCTATGAAAGCAGCGCTCGGCATCGTCGCTGTGGTCGTGTTCGTGGTGGCCGTGGTCGTCTCGGCGAACACCTTCGAGCCGACCCTGCCGACGACGACCACGCTGCCGCCCATCACGACCGAGCCGGTGCCGTCGTCCGGTCGGGCGCCGCCGACGACCACGTCTCTGCCTTCGTCGACGGCCCCGGCCGGACCACCCGGGCCGCCAGTGCCGGGCCCGCCCGGCGCGCAGGGGCCGCCAGGACCGGCCGGAGCGTCAGGCATTGTCATCGTCGCCCTGCCACCGCCACCCACGACCGGGCCCGTGGCCACCACCCAGCCGGCGACCACGACCACGGTCGGGGCGACCACGACCACGACAACGAGACGATGCCGGGTGCCGCAGAGCACGGTGAACCCGGCGACGACACAGCGGCCCTGTCTGCCGCACTGACGTAGGAGCCCGCTTCCCGGCGGGTTAGGCCGGCCCGGTTCCCATCGCCGGGCCGGCCGTCATTTGGGAGATGGGAGGATGGAGGAGAGCTATGCCACGCCAACCTGATCTGCAAAGCCCCGCCGCGCAGCTCCCACCCCCGCAGGGTGACTGCATCGCCGACACCCCCGCGTTCCTGCTCGAGCAGGCGGCCGCCTACCACGGCAACGCCGAGCCGGAGCCGATCCCGGTCGACCCGGAGGAGCTGACCTGAATGGCCCTCCTCGACTTCGCCGGCAGCCCACACGGCGGTGACCACTGGCTCCTCCCCGAGTGGAACACCCAAGGCAAGATCACCCCGACCGCGATCATCGACCACTCCCAGGTCGGCTCCACCCTCGGCACCTACTGGTTCTTCCACGACTCCACAGGGGTCGAATCGCACTTCTCGGTCCGCGGGATCCGGTCCGGCGCCCAGGACGGCCAGATCATCCAGTTCATGGACACCGCCCGTCGCGCCGACGCGAACCTGGCCGCCAACGACGAGGCCATCTCGATCGAAACCGAGGATGGGGAGCTGGTCAACGGCACCTGGGTGCACGACCCGAACGTCCAGCCGTGGACCCGCGCGCAACTGGAAAGCCTCCGCTGGCTCCACGACAAGCTCGTCGAAGTGCACCCGACCATCCCACGGCGCACGGCCACCACCCCGTGGGACTCGCCGCGGGGACTGGGCTACCACAGCCTGCCGGGGATCAACACGTTCGCCCACCCGGACATCAACCCGTGGACGCCGGCGCTTGGCAAGACGTGTCCCGGGTCGGTTCGGATCAGCCAGTGGGGCTTGATCTTGCTGCCCGCGTTCCTGCACCCAGAGGAGGAGATCGACTTGACCAAGCAGGAGTTCAAGGAAGCGTGGAACGAGCTGACCGCGCAGGGAATCATCTACGGTCAGGACAACTGGGCGGACGCCTTTCGGGTGTATGCCGACAAGGGGGACAAGCTCATCGCGGCAGTGAAGGACACCAACCTCAAGCTGCAGGCGACGCTGGACGCGCAGGCGGCCACCAACGCCAAGCTCGACCAGCTCATCTGGCTGCTCACCCCGGCGGCCCCGGCGGCCCCGCCGCCAACACCATGACCTCGCCTGGCGTCGACCGGTTGGCGGAGCGGCTGGCCCCTAGGATCGAGCGGCGCCTGCTCGAGCTTGCCCGGCGTCGGGGCGGGCGGTGACCACCACCTACGACCTCGGCAGCGGCCACCAAGCCCGTCTCTACCGCACGACGACCGCCGAGTGGCCGATCGGCGCGGTCGACCTGCACCAGGCGCCGGACGGGTCGCCGTGCGGATGCAGCCTGCCGTTTGCCGATAGCCCCGTGGCGTGGCGCACCCAGGCGGACGGGTCGGTGCATCCCGGCTGGCAGGTCATCTCCCACGACCCCCTCACCCTGGCACCGTCGGTCGTGTGCCCGCGCTGTGGCGCGCACGGCTTCATCATCGACGGAAGGTGGCGATCAGCATGACCCAGGCGCATCCGCCCGGGGTCGATGTGACGACGCGGCTCACCTACGGGGATGTGCGCTGCCAGTGCGTCCGCTGGCACCGCCCGGTCCCGGCTGAGGAGGAGAGCCACCACATCATCCCGGTCGGTGCACCGTTCCACGGCCCCGCCAACGGCGACCAGGTGCTGCTCTGCCCGACCTCCCACAGTGCCGTCCACGCCTGCTTGCGCGTGCATCTCAAGGCCCGCACGCAGGACCGGAAACCGACCAAGGCCGAGCTCCGGCCCTACACCCGCTACGTCCGGAAGCTGGCCCAGGTCGCCATGGACGCGCTCGGCCCGCAGGCCGACATCCCGCTGGACCCGTGAGCGCCCCGCTCGACCTCGGCCACGACCACACGCTCCGCTACACGAGCTGGGCGCCGGACCGGGAGCTCAACCCGCAGTATGCCGACCTCCCCGACGTGGAGCGGATCGGCGCGATCATCGCCCACCGCCGCCCGGACGGTTCGCTGTGCGAGGGCGCGATCTTCTTCGACGGCGACACTGCGCGGCGGGTGCTGCCAGACAAGCCGCGGTGGACGGTCGAGTCATGGGAACCGCTCACCCTGAGTCCGTCGCTGCTGTGCCACTGCGGCGACCACGGGTTCATCCGGGAGGACCGATGGGTGCCAGCGTGACATATCCCGAGGGCGAGCCCGGCGTGGTCGACCTCGGCGAGCGGCACTTCGCAATGGCCCTCATCACCAACGACGCGGTCGTCGGCTATCTGTGGTGGCATGACTGCACGACGGAACCCAAGGGCTGGTCGTGGCTCGGGCAGTGGGGCGACCGTCGCTCAGGCCACCAGATCGTGGACACAGACCCGGTCCACATCGAGCCATCCATCCTGTGCCCGCAAGGCTGCGGCGACCATGGCTTCGTCCGCGAGGGCCGCTGGGTCCCCGCCTGAGAAGGGAGGGCATCATGGACACCCCGAGCAGACGCCCGGAGCCGCTCCGCGCCCGGGCGCTCATCGTCGCCACGGCCGCCGCCGCCATCCACATCCTGGCCGTCAAAGGCTGGATTCCCGCCCTGAGCGATAACAGCGAGCAGGCGGCCGCGGCCGGCGTGGTCGACGTGGTCGGCGCGCTGGCCACCTGGTGGCTTGCCCGCTCGCACGTCACCCCGACGTCGGATCCGCGCTCCAGCGACGGCAAGCGGCTGGTGGTGGCCGGCTCGGAGAGCCCGCCGGCGGCGAGTCGAATCGCCGAGCAGCAGCCACCGCGACCCAAGCGTGGGGGCTACTCGTCCGGTGCGACGCGGGCCAGCGACCTGCCACCGCCCCCACCTGACCCAGGCAAGCCCAGCCCCTGACGGTAGAATCCGACCGCCACGGCTAGGCCATGGCTGGAGCCCCGGTGTCCGGGCGCACAGCGCCCCTGCCCTTCACGGGTGGAGGCGCTGCTGCTGTTAGAATCCTCGGCAGAATCGCCAAAGAGGGGGGCCACCATACCGCCGGGTCCTACCCGGGCTGGTGGTGGCCACGCTGAGAGAACGGTCGTTCAGGCGAGCTGCCCGCCGATCCTGACTCGCCGGGGATGGTGGGCCTGCCCGGCACCAGTGGGTGCCCGGTCGACAAGCTACGAGTGGCGAGGGGCGGCCGATCGAGCAGTCTCAGCACCCCGCCCACGAGAAAGACAACGAGCGCCCCACCTTTTCGGGTGGGGCGCTCGTTGGCGTTCGGGCTAGAATCTGGTCCGGCCCGTAGGGCAGGCTGGCCAGCCCGCTGGGTTCATAACCCAGAGGTCGAGGGTTCAAATCCCTCCGGGCCCACGACAACCAAATAGAGGAAGCGCCCCGGTCCCCACCGGGGCGCTTCTCACGTTGCCTACTCGGCGGGCCGGTTGGGCTGCTCGCTCATGGTGTGCCTTCGGGGAGGTCGAACTCGCTGGCTTTCACCCCTGCCACGAACGAGGCCCACTCCGCCGTGGTGAAGGCCAGGCGGGGCCCGCAGGGGTCTTTCGAGTCGCGCATGAGGACCACTGGCGGTTCGATGGCGACCTCCACGCAGCCGTTGCTGGCACTCCGCGAACTCTTCCGCCACTTCTCGGTCATGACCGGCCCTCGGTCGGGCTGATTCACCGGGTGCCTCTCCCCCATCGCTCTCCCCCATCTACCTGCGGTGGTTCCCGTTGGTCGAGATCCCCCGTTCGGACTTCACCTCGGCGAGGGCTTTGGACGCCCATGAACGGTCCATGGTGATGCCCTCTGCCTTCAATTCTTTCATGACGCTCGAGTCGGTCGTCCTGGCGAGTGCCGTGTCCGACTTGAGACGGAGTTTCGCACGCGCAAACTCCGCAACCGACAGGTGTCCTGTTTGGCCGGCTTGCGGAGACGTCGGCCTGCGGATCTGCGCGGCCAACCGCCCCGGCACCTCACGAACCGGCGGAATCTCACCCGGGTCGAAGCCCATCAGGTGCGAGGTCCACCGGCAGATCGCCACAAGCACGTTGAACGCGAGAATCATCAGCACCGGGGGAAGCGCCGCGATCAGCATTCCCACCTTGTCACTGCCGGCATGCAGGATGTTGATCCAGATGCTACCAACCGCACAGATCGTCATGATCGTCAGCGGCCCGAACGGGTAGCGGCTGATCTTGCGCGGATCCGGCGCCAATGGCCGCAACGCCACCGCGACGATCGCGGCGAATTCGGCGATCAGAAACCCGGCGTCCAGGATGAGCGGATAGACCTTGGCGGCCTTGGCGGAATAGTGCCCGTGCGCGAGCACAAGATGGTAGGCGGCGTCGTAGCTCAATGCGACCGCCACGGCCGCAAGGCCGGCGGTGAGCACGGCCGCGCTGATGATGCCGACCTTGGCCAGCGGCGGGAAGTCGATCCACTGCATTCTGGCTACCTCCTTCTGGTCGTGGTGGTGGGCGGGCTGGTGGTGGGGGAGTGCTGCTTGACCCAGGCGTTGGCCTGGTCGCGCAGATGGGTGAGCCAGGTCTGGATGGGACGGGTGAGGTCGGCAAGGTCGAGTGCCTGTGCCGGCGCGGGCGCGGCGGCGGCCGGCTTCGGTTTGGCGTCGGCCGGCTGTTGGGGGTGCGGCTGCGCGACGGTCAGCGTCACCACCGTGGCGATAATGACCACCAAGGCATATTCGGAGAGGGCGCGCAGGAGCGCACGCAACCCGCCGTTGGCGTGGTAGCTGCCGAGGATCGTCACGACCAGCCAGCCCAGCCCGATCACCAGCCAGCCGCCAAGCGTGCGGGTCAGCCCGATCGCCCCGCCGGCGGCGGCCAGGGCCAACACGAGGATGGCGTGGCGGAGCAGCCGCCGATGGCTGGCCTTTTCGGGGAACAGGGGAGTGGTGTTGATCTGGGATTGGCGGGTGGCCATCAGGACCTCCAACGGGGGAGCAGAACCCGCAGTGCCTGGCCGATGGCGAGGCCGATGGCGACAGCTGCGGCGAGATCGAGCGGGCTGAACCGGGTCACGGGTGCCTCCTCTGGTAGGAGCGGGCAAAGCCCAGGACCTGGCGGACGTACCACCAGGCGTGGTTGTAGGCGTAGATCGCTTGGCTGATGTTGCGTGGGGCGCCGTTGGCGCACAGCAGCCGCGCCGCCGCAGGGATCGCGTCGGCGGGGTCGTACACGTTGCCGCCCCGGCCGTAGGCATCCCACGTCGAGGGCGGACCGTTGCGGATGTTGAACTGCATCGGCCCCGAGCAGCAGCCGAACCGGTTGACCCCGGAGACGACGCCCGGAGCACGCGAGCGCCCATGGTTGGTTTCGACCTTCCCGATGCCGGCCAGCACC